>PPDG01000025.1 GCA_002899795.1 Desulfobacteraceae bacterium
CTATGTAAAATCGGCTTGTAAATCCCCCTAAATCCTCTGTCCGACAACGTCATTCTGAGGCTTTAGCCGAAGAATCTCGAAGTACTAAGTGCCTGAGTTCATGAGATTCTTCGCTTCGCTCAGAATGACAAACGCAAAAATTCGGTGAGTTTTCAGAAAGCCTCTAAATCCTCCTTTACAAAAGGGGGACTTCAAGTTCCCCCCTTAACTTCTTTTCCATCCTGAGGATGAAATCTTGTGTTTACGGTTCTTTATGATCAGCCCCTCCACGCCACGGAACTGTTTGATAAACTGATAGCCTTTATCGGGTCCCATGACATAGGCAGTGGTTGCCAGGGCATCGGCTTCCATGGCGTTAGCCGCCTGAATGGATACACTGGCAATGGACGGGGCTGGAGTGCCTTTGTTGGGCAAGATGAGATGATGAAACAGTTGCTCTCGATCAAAGAAAACCTCATAGTTGCCGGAAGTGGCAATGGCGCCAGAATTCAGGGTGACTACGTCCACATAACGCTTGCGGTTCCAGGGATCCTGAATTCCGATGCTCCAGGGTTTATCCTCCCCTTTGCCGCCATGGACGACGATATCCCCACCAGCGTTGATTAAAGCGTGCTGGATATTTTGCTGGCGCAGAAGATCCATGGCCCGATCGATAATGTAGCCCTTGGCAATGCCATCCAGGGTAACTTCCACGCCACTGCGGGCAAAGGAGACGGAGTCCTTAGTCATTGTAAGGTACTGGCTGCCCACCCTGTCCATTGTCTCTTGTAAAGCTTGCGGGGAAGGAGGAGCATTGTTCGCTCGGAAACTGTGCTGATAGAGGTCAACAATGGGCATAACTGTAATATCGAAGGCTCCCTGGCTGATGGTATGGTAACGGAGTGAAGACCTCAACACCTCCATCACCTCGGAAGGGGCCCCTTTAAGGGAGCCAGTGGCGTTCAGATGCCCGATGTAAGAGGTGCTCTGAAAGCGAGTCATGAGACTGGTTAACCGATTGATTTCTTCAAAGGCTCGCCCCATGGCCTCTTCCGCCTCTTCCTTGGAAGGATGGAAGGCGATCATGTTTATAAAGGTTCCCATTCCCAACTGGCTTTTGGAAACCTTGTACAAGGTACGGTTAAATTGGACTGCTTCCGTGGGGAGTGGAATACCAACGGTGGCCATGCCCAAACTCAGCGTACCTGTGAGAGACAAAAAGGTCCTTCGGCTGATCGGTTTTACGCCATTGGGCGGAAGTTGTTTCATCGTATATATCTCCCTGTTTAACCTATTGCAGCCTTTTCAGTAGTCTTACCAATAGCCTCCTGCTGTGCCGCCCGACCTTCCGGGGTTACAGCCTCTTGGCCTACGATCTTCGACACCAGTTTGTACAGGCTCTTCAAGGGAATATCCGCAGGGCAGACCTCTTCACAGAGACCGCAGTAAATGCATAGAGAGCGGCCAACCATGTGCATCGCCCGGGTCATGAGGAAGTTGGGGTTTGCAGGAGGAATCTCTCCCGTGGGTAACAGGGCTGTTTCCTCGAGGGTACAGTCGTGACAATAACAAACAGGGCAGATGTTGCGGCAGCCATAACACTTCACGCAACGGTCGAAAGTATCAAACCACTCCTGCAGCTTGCCAAGCAGATCCAGCTGGGACCCTACCGCATCCTCACCACCGACAATCCCCGGGCTAACCTCTCCAGCCACTAAAGCGTCCGGGAAAGGCTTCCAGCATTGATGCTGTTCGGCTAGCTCAGGCGGACAGGCAAAACCCACCGGGATTACTCGGTCCCGATGCAGCATGCTGACGGCAAAGAGCTGCTGCAGAGCGCGTTCGTCACAACCCCTGACCAGGACGCCGAAGCTGTCTGTAGGGTATTTGTAAGCGATACGCTTTAAGATCTTGTCCAGGGGATAGCGAGAATCCCCTGGGTCTTGTCGATCACCCAAGGAAAGATCCTCAAGCTCGTCAGCAGTTGTGAAAAGGTGAGGGCCGATGTCAGTTCCCTGCTGTCTCAACCCCAAAAAGCCCTTGATTTTTCCTTCTGCGAGCAGATTCTTTACGTGCTGCTGGATTTGTTCTTTCATCATTCTCCCTTAATGATTCGCGCCACTTTGGGGATTGTTGACCCCGCTTGCTCCAGCTTCTTGTCCTTTTTCCTCACGATGAGAAAAGCGAGTCCAAAGGCAATGGCTCCGAGACCGAAAGAGGCCAACTCTTGATTGATTGAAAGTAGAGGCCCCACTTTCTGCCCGAGAGCGGCTCCTGCAATCAGGGCCAGAATGGGGAACATGTATACCAAAAATGACAACTTGATCAGGGATTGGTTCTCCAGGGTCAAAAGCACCTGGTCCCCCGGTCTCGCCTGAGCGGTGTTAATGGCTTCAACCTCCATTTCTTTGCCGCCACCCAAAACCGTGCAGGCTCCTTGGGAAGCACAAGCTTCGCACATTTCACTACGGGTGGTGACCACCCAAGCTTTGGTTCCCATTGTTTTCTTGACCATGCCCTGTTCAGTCATCATGGGCGAATTTCCCAAAAATAATCAGACGGCTCAAATATCAGGGGCGATAAGGTCAGGTCAAGAACTTCCGCCCCTATCACCTCGCCAACGAACAAGGAGTGGTCCCCAACCGCTACCGTTTTCACTAGTTCGCAATCAATATAAGCCACAACATCTGACAAGAGAGGGTTGCACGCGGCTGTTCGCTCAGGGACAACCCCTTCGAATTTGTCTATTTCGCGTCCTGTGGTTAAACCGAATCGGGAGGCGACATCTACCTGTCCAGATGCCAGAATGTTCACCGCAAACTGCCCGCTGTTGGTGATCATTTCGTGGCATTTTCTCAGGGGTGAAATGGCAACCATCACCATCGGGGGGTCATAAGATAGCTGGGTGACCCAGGGTGTGGTCATGCCATTTATCTGTCCTTCGTCCTGAACCGTAACGATATAGACGCCAGTGCTTAAGGACCTGAAGAGGATATCTTGCGTAGTTAATTCTGCTTTTTCAGGGTAGCGAACCAGCTCTATATGGGTTTCCTGAGCCAATACCTCGGCCACCTTGCTTTCAATTTCGCTCCGGTCGATGGGTTTCATACAGTAGGCATTTGCACCCAGTCCCATAGCTTCCTCAACGGTTGCGTGGGTGGGATACCCTGTAAGCATAATGACTTTAATGGAGGGTTGGATCTCCTTCAGCTTGCCCAAGACCTGAACGCCATCCATCTTTTTCAGTTTTATGTCCAGGATTGCGAGGTCAACCGGATGGTTCTTCACATGATCGATGGCCGCATCTTCATCCGTAAAGCCGACAACCTCATACCCTCTTCTTTCCAACACTTTGCGGACGGCGTCTACGGCCTCCTGGACATCGTCCAGAACCAAAATTTGAGCCATGCTGTCCTCCATCCTCCCAGTATTTCGTTGCTCCTGAATTAAATGAACTAAAGTGTGCTAAAGTGCCTAAAATGTCTAAAATTCAAAACTGAAAAAGATCCTATCCACAACTTTAGTCATTCTAGGCATTTTAGTTCATTTTAGGCATTCTTCTCTGCTTAATGGTACTTGCTCCTTACGTAGCAGATCAGGCCGCAGTTCAAACATCTGACGGCTTCGTTGCGGACCATTTCCTCAGTTAGTCCAAGCTCGACTTCCAGGGAAGGATCAATCCGCTCTGTCGCGGGACGTTCGGGCATTTTCTGTCGAGGTCCAACGGGCAGCAGTTCCACTATCTGACTAACGTCCAGCACCTCTGTCTGGGCTGTAATCATGTTCTCCGGTGGGACAACTTGTTTGCCGGAGAGGTAGAGATGAATCGAGGAGGCGGAACGCCTGCCGGCACCTATGGCCTCCACCGCCGCCCGGTAGTCACTCATGGGCTCAGTGGTAGCAAAAAGCCCTTCTGGTCTGATTGTCGTTGGCTGGTGGTAAGGCGATATGGTTTGCCACAGCAGCGGAGTATCCTCGCCTTCTAGTCCGGGTACTTTGACAAAAATCATTTCAGGCAAGCGGCCGGAGGCAGTAATGACGGTATCCACAGCAATAGCTGTCTCCTTGAACCGTCTGGAAACAGACCCTCCAGCTTGGCTGCCATTACCCGAAGCAGTTTGGCGATATACCAGCTGGGTCAGTTGATCGTCGACTCCTTTAAACTGGAACAGCGTGGCCCGAAAATGCAGCACGATGGACTGGTCACTTAATTGAGCCACTTCCGAGTCGGTGAGCCCCACCTCTTGCTGGGAACGGCGGTAGAGGACAGTGACCTGCTCTGCGCCCGACTGCATGCACTTCTTGGCAGCATCCAGTGCCATGTCTCCACCACCGGCAATTACAACCCGCTCGCCCATGGGGACATCCATTCCTTGCGCCCAGGCCAGGGAAAGCGGAAGCAACAGGTAAAGCCCGGGAACGGCTTGATCCAAGTTGGGTTCTTGCCCACGCATGAGCATGGCGTCCCAGCCGCCGGTGGCAAGGAGCACCGTTTCATAGCCCTCCTGAAGCAGAGATGCCACGGTGAAATCTTTGCCAAGAGCTTTGCCGGTCTGGGCCTCGACTCCCATCTCAAGAATACCTTCGATATCCCAATCGAGAACGTCTCTGGGCAGCCGGGACTCGGGGATTACGGCGCGAAGCAGGCCACCCAACTTGGGCATGGCCTCAAAGATGGTGGGCGAATGACCCAAACGGGCCAGGAAGCAGGCAGCAGTCAAACCTTCTGCCCCGCCGCCCACAACCGCCATACGGCGGCCAGTCTCAGGGGCCTTGAAAAGCTCCAGCCGTTGGCCACTTTCTCTTTCATAATCGGCCACAAAACGTTTGAGATAGTTGATGGCCACCGGTTCATCTTCCAGGTTGCGGCGACACTCGAATTCACAGGGATGGGGGCAAATCCGGCCGCAGACCAGCGGCAGGGGGTTTCTTTCTTTGATTACCCGCAGGGCCTCAAGGTAATTTCCCATGGCTGTTTGCTGGAGTTGTTCGGGGATGTTGATCCCAGCGGGACAGGTTCTTTGGCACGGAGCGGTGCATTCGTCGGTGGTGAATTCGCCCAAAATGCGGTTAGATACCGAAGTTAGAGAGATGATTCCCTTGGGGCAGGTACGCACGCAGGTACCACAGCCGGTACAAATGTTCTCGTGGACAAGGGGCAGGCCGTCATCTCCCATAGAAAGGGCGCCAAAAGGACAGACACTGATGCATGATCCCAGACCGATACAGCCGATGGGACATTCCTTGGCCCCACCATGGAGGAGCATAGCGGCCCGGCAGTCATTTACGCCCTCGTAGAGATATTTGATATCTGCCCTGGCAACACTGTAGCGGCAGCCAATCTGGGCGATCTCCGGCTCTTTGAGCTCTACTTCAACGCCCAGGATTTCTGCCACCTTTTCGTGCACGTCAGCTCCGCCCCCCACACAGGCGTTAGGAGCCAAGTGGCCGACTACGATAGCCTGGGCCGCGGAGCTGCAGCCAGGAAGTCCGCAGCCGCCACAGTTGGCACCAGGCAGTGCCTCCTCAACCTCAATGATCTGAGGATCCACGTAAACATAAAATACCCTGGAAGCCACAGCCAGTCCTACACCAGCCAGCAGACCAAGACCTCCAATAGCCAAACCCGCAGCGAGCATACTCACATCTCCTAAATCAAGTATAGTAAGGTGTTAATATTGCGATGTCTTTGTTGCTCCAGCCTCCTAACCCGTCAACCCTGTGAAACCCAAGAAAGCCAAGGCTAGCAGTCCCACCGTTATCATGGCAATGGGCATGCCGGCAAAAGCACTGGGAATTCTGGCCGTGGGGAATCTTTCTCGAAGACTGGCCAGCAGCACCATGGCCAGGGAAAAGCCCACTGCCGAGGCGAAGGAAAAGACCACCGTCTGCATAAAGTTAAATTCTTCCTGAATATTAATAATGGCAATTCCCAAAACCGCACAGTTGGTAGTGATCAGGGGAAGAAATATGCCCAGCGCTTTGTACAAAGCAGGTACCGACTTCTGCAAAAACATCTCCACCAGCTGGACCAGCGAGGCAATGACCAAGATAAAAGCAATGGTCCGCAAGTATTCCAACCCCAGAGGATTCAGGATGGCGTACTGAACTACCCAGGTGATCATGCCGGCAAGGGTTACCACAAAAATGACCGCCATTCCCATGCCGACGGCAGTATCCATCTTCTGGGAAACACCTAAGAAAGGGCAGTTTCCCAAATAGCGGGCCAGGACGATGTTGCTGACCAGAATGGCACTGACTATTAGGAGTAGATAATCACCCATTGCACTTAATCCTTTCGCTCATGGTTGGGCTTGCACTCACCAGCTCATTTCATTAAATTCGAAATTCTAAGCACGAAATTCGAAACAAATCCGAATCACCAAAATTCAAATGACCAAAACGAGAAGAATCGAATTTATATCAATGGTTTTTGTTTTGAACATTGGAAAATTCGAAATTTGAATTTGTTTCGGATTTCGATATTCGGATTTCGAATGTTCCTCCTCTATCTAATTCATACTTCGTTATGGCTACGTCTAATGTATTCGGCTCCAATTTATCTTCTCTGGCAATCCTTAGTGCGCTGGTCTCCTACGGCTGATGATATTCATCAGGCCAAGCAGAAATCCCAGACAAACGAATGCCCCAGGTGCCTTGACCATGAATCCCAGGGGCTCAAATGAAGACCACATTACTTCGGCGCCAAAAAGTTTTCCGCTTCCCAATATCTCCCGAATACCGCCCAAGACGGTGAGGGAGATAGTAAAACCCAGTCCGATCCCGAGACCGTCTGCCAGAGAGAGGATAATCGGATTCTTGGAGGCGAAGGCTTCTGCCCGTCCCAGGATGATGCAGTTGACCACAATCAGTGGAACAAAGATTCCCAATGCCTTGTACATGGGATACCAGTATGCCTGCAGAAGCAACTCAGCCATGACCACGAAAGAGGCGATGACCACAATATAGGAGGCAATTCTTACCTTGCCAGGAATGAGCTTTCTCAGTATGGAGACAAGCAGGTTGGAGAAGACCAGGACGAAGGTAGTGGCTAATCCCATTCCCAACCCGTTTTCGGCCATGGTGGTAACTGCCAGCGTTGGGCAGAGGCCCAGAACCAGTCTGAAAGGGGGGAGTTCCTGCCAAAATCCTTTGGTAAATTCTTTGACCACACTCATGGCTAGAAGGTCTCCTTCTTGATTTGGGGAAACTGCTCCAGGGCAGCACCAACAGCGGTGATCACGCCCACGGTGGAGAAAGTGGCGCCGCTGAGAGTATCAACCTTTCCGCCCTCGGCAGAAAGTTTCGTTGTGTCCAGGTCCAAGCCGGCAAATTGATCTGTGAACTCGGGCTCGACAATGCGGGCGCCCAAGCCGGGGGTTTCGGTATGAGTCATAATGCTTATGCCGGTGAGTTTGCCCTCTGGGCCGACTCCCACCATGACCTCGATCAGGTCATGATAACCTTTGGCCGCAGCACTGTAGGCTATTGCTTGAGTTGCGCCGCCTTTTTTGGCCGGAAACACAACTATCTCTATGGGGTTGCCTTCCTCATCCTCCCCCACAGCCAATTTGATCCGCTCTTTGACGGGGTCGTTGTCATAGTCGCTCAGCACCGCCTTTATGGAAGGCTCTTGTACGAACTTGATGTACTGATACTCTCTGGGCGCTTTTGTAGCCTCGTTTACATAGGACAACACTACACCCGAGGTGGTGCAGATCACCAATAAAACCACTACCATTTTTATTAGATCACGCAACTTGCTTTACCCTCCCATAGACCCGGGGTCGCACCCGGTCCAGTAGCGGTGTCAGAGCATTCATGAGCAATATGGCGAATGCCACACCGTCCACAAATCCACCCCAATAACGAATAATCATGGTAATCAACCCGCAACCAATGCCGAAAATGATCATCCCTGGTGCAGTCACCGGCACCGTACCTTTATCAGTAGCCAGGAAAAAGGCTCCCAACACCATCCAGCCGCTCAAAAGATAGATGGTAGGGTTGGCATACACTTCCGGATCGATAAGCCAGAAGATCAGGCCGAAGAGCCAGGCAGAAGCAAGGAAGCTTACCGGTATGTGCCAGGTGATGATCCGGCGGGCCAGAAGATAGATGCCGCCAATGAGTACGGCAGCCACGCAAACCGTACCAATGGTTCCCGGTACGTTTCCTATAAACAGATCCAGCCAGGGCAGGTCAACAAGAGTCTCGACACCATCCACCCTGATTACGTCCAGGGGTGGATATTCGATATAACCTCCCGCTTCCAAACCGAACAGCGGCTCCGGCATGATCCAGGTTGTCATCTGCTCAGTAAATGAAATTCTGGCCACGGCCCAGCCCACCAGAACAGCATTAAAAGGGTTGTTGCCAAGACCGCCATAAATCTCGCTGCCCAGGATCACGGCCATGGCGGTACCAACTACCGCAGTCCACCAGGGGACTTCAGGGGAGCAAATCAGGGCGAAGAGGAGCCCCAACACAAGGCTGCTGCCGTTTATGATTGTGAGCTTCCGTCCCATCACACCCTTCATTCCGGCCTCACAGGCAACTGCCGTGGCCATGCAGATGAGGGCAAGTTTTAAAGAGGCGAATCCGAAAAAATATATGCCGGCCAACAGAGCGGGTACCAAGGCAATAAGCGTGTTGTACATAAGATGTGAGGTGGTGATCTTCTGCTGGATGTGGGGGGCAACTGAAACTCGAAGCATTGGCTTATCCAACGAAATTGCTTTCTCCATGTGATCGACCTCTTTAGGCTAGGCTGAGCTCACGTTTCCCATAGCGCATCAGATGCAACATGGGTCTCTTCTCAGGGCAAACATAGGCACAAATTCCGCATTCAATGCAGTGAAGCAGAAATCTAGCTCTCGCTTCCTCAAACATTGAGAACTCACAATACTTGGAGAGTTCATTGGGAAGGAGGCGGGACGGACAATGACGGACGCACAGCCCGCAGTTGATGCAGGCGTCTGGAGAGAAACTTTTTGCCTCGGTTGCTGTTTGGAAAATGAGGGCATCCGTCTCCTTGCTAACAGGGATATCCGTGCTCAAGAGAGCCACACCTGTCATGGCGCCACCGGCGATTACCTTTACTGGTTCACCCTTGAGCCCGGTCTGTTGTTCAATGAGATCTTGAACAAGCGTTCCTAATCTGACTCTAAAGTTCTTCACCGCAGTTATGCCTGCTCCAGATATGCTTACCACTTTCTCCACTTGGGGCTTCAGGTCCCTGACAGCCTCCACCAAATGCACCAGAGTGGCCGCATCAACCACAGCAACTCCAATGTCCTGCTCGTTGCCGTCGGGCAAAGGAATCTCCCGGCCCGTAACGCACTTGATCAGGATAGGATTGAGGCCTAAAGGATACTTGTCCTTACCTCGAAAAACCTGAACGCTAAGTCCTGCCAGTTCACCAGACAGGGGTGAACTCACGGAACCATTTGAATTTACTGCTAGAACTATCTGGGCAGAACCGATGAGCTTCTGCAGGATTCTAATGCCGTCAGCAATCTCGGAGCTGTACTTGGTGAGGACAGCTCCTTTCGCTGCCATTCCTGGCTCAGCATCGATACCGTTGATGATGACGGTATCCACCGGCTTTGTTTGAGGAATGCCCACCAGAAAACGAGCCTCTTTGGATGGTTCAGGTGTGGCAAACTTAGCATGGAGGGGCATGCTGGGGGGACCAATTTCTACGACGCCGGCAGCCTTCAAGTCGGTCAGAAGTTGCGCGGCTTCCTTGTCTGAGAAACCCTCATCCGCACGGATTTCTTCGAGCCAAGAGTCGTTACCGTCGGATTCGACGATTACTGAGAGCATTTCGTTGCCGCTCAGGTCAAACCAGGGTCGAATAGCCGTTATTGTTCCAGAAATAGAGGAATGCACGGGTGCAACAAGAAAATCATCGCTCTGACCGATCAATTGCCCTGTCTTAACTTGCTCACCCACCTCGACAACGGGTTTACAAACCCGGTTCCCATTTTGACCCAGGGGAAGAACTACCCTCTTGGGAAGGGGAGCGTCCTCTATCGCCGGATTACTGACTTTTTGCGGAGGGAGGGAGACACCGCTAAAGGATGTTTTGAGGCCCATAGCTTACCTTCTACTGTGGATAGTTGGAATTACGAAGAAAAACAAGGTCTAGCTCACATGGAATTTAAAGTAGCTGTCTTGTTTTGTGGAAAAATCAGTCGCCAAGGTTATGCAGGCGAGACGTAGTAGTTTTGAAGGAAAAAACAATAGTGTAAAGAGGTCCTGCGTTTTATGATGAGGAGACTCTTTAGCACTTTTTTTCGCGTAACATATATAAAACACACCAACATACCGAGTCAAGAACATTTTTTCACGAGCTCAGGGTGAAGGTGGGCAAATAACGCGACACCACAAGGTAAACAAAGAGAATGTCAGTCGTCCGTTTGGGCTCACTCCGTTCGCAGCATAGCGCCAAGCGCATAGCGTGCTGCTACCACCTAATAATACGCTCTGCGCTATGCGTCTGCTAGGCACGCCTGTTGCATATGATTAGGTGGGATGTTTTGGACTTTGCATTGCAATATCTGCTCAATATTTTATAGAATTTCCAAGACATAACTATAATGGCTGTGTTTGTTCCCCACAACCTCATAATTCCCTCCCCCTCGACGGGGGAGGGTTAGGGTGGGGGTGAAAAAGCAATGGAACTTCAGGGGTTTAATATTTCCCCCTCCCCCCGCCCGCCTCGCCTGAGCGAGCAGGCTCGCGATGGCGGGCAGGCTTTATCCCCTCCCGCCAGGGGAGGGGAAAGTAGTTAATGGACGGCCTCTTCGGGGGGATTTAGCAGGAAGACTTATCCCAATGAACCGCTTTCAGATGAGCCTGAGAACCAAGGTGATCCTGAGCCTCACCTTTTTAATGGCCTCGGCTATGCTACTGATCGGCATGGTCATGCTGAAGGTGAGCCAGGCCGATCTGGTTCAGGCAAAGATTGGGCAAGGGTTACTGCTGAAGGGTTCCTTGGAGCAGTTACTAACTTCCCCTCTCAACTCAAGTGGCAATAACATTGATCTCAGCAAGAATAGTGAGCTTCTGGCTGGCTTGCATGCTGAGACACCTGGAGCCACAACCCCTTGGGAGGTCACCGTGGCAGACCGGAGAGGTCTGGTGGTATATCCCAAAATCGGGAAAGAGGCGGCAGAGCAAAAGCCATTGCCTGGGTTGCAGCGGGTTATGCGACTCGGGGTTGAGAGCGTGTCATTCTCACCATCTCCCAAATCGTTCTGGCAGGGGCTGCCTGAAAAAATTGTGCTTGCTGCACCCCTCTATAACGACAGAAATGTAATAGGGGCGCTCAGACTGGAAACGTCGCTGGCGGACGTGCGTCAAAGTCTGGCCCGTTCCCGGAAACTCCTGTTTTTCTACATAGTCCTCGATATCCTGATCCTGGTGGCTTTCGGTACTTATATTTTTTCCAAACTGGTGGTCAAGCCGGTGCAGCAGTTGGTACAGACAGCCGAGGGTTTCCAGGAGGGAGACAAAATACCCGACGTAAGCGCAGGTGAGCAGAACGAGTTGGGAACGCTGGCCCAAGCGCTCAACGCCATGCTGCAGAGGCTGGCAGAGAACAAAGATGAACTCCGTCAGCATGTCATCTCCCTGGAGCAAACAAACCTGGAACTGAAAAGAGCTCAGCAGGAAGTAATATTCAGTGAGAAGTTGGCCTCAGTCGGCCGATTGGCGGCGGGCATTGCCCACGAGATCGGTAACCCCATCGGCATCGTCTTGGGGTACTTGGAGCTCCTGCAAAGAAAAGACATTGACGAAACTGAGCGCTTGGAACTGATTGACCGCATGTCCACAGAGATCCAGCGCATAAACCAGACCATCAGGCAATTGCTTGATTTTTCTCGCCCGAGTCCTGGCGAAAGGCAGGTCATCCCGGTTCATCCCCTGATTCGGGAGACCCTGGCTGTTTTAAATCATCAATTTAGGAAACAAGAAATAGAAGTGGTCCTTGAACTCAAGGCTGAATCGGACACGGTCTTTGCCAAGGCAGATCAGCTCAAGCAGGTATTCCTGAACCTGATGGTAAATGCTGCAGATGCTATGGAGGCTACCAATGAGCGACCTCAGGGAGGTCAACTGAGGGTTAACACCAGGTCTTTTGCCGGGGAGAGTCTGGTGAAAAAGGACGTTGGCAGCAAGCCTCTGCGTCGGAGCACAGACCCAATTGCAGCAGATTACAGCCATCTCCGGCGAATTCATGCAACCACTGAGGATCGCTGGATCGAAATCCAATTCGCTGACACCGGAGTCGGCATCACTCAGGAAGACCAGGAAAGGGTTTTTGATCCTTTTTTTACCACCAAAGAGGCGGGTAAAGGTACTGGTTTGGGGTTATCGGTGAGTATCCAGATTATTGAGACACTGGGGGGACGCATGGAGTTGAATAGCCGCTCCGGGGAAGAGACCAAGGTATCTATCCTGTTGCCGGTTTCCGAGCAGGAGGCGAAGCAGCCCTTCGACAGGCTCAGGGCAAGCAGGCAGAGGGCAGTGAGCACAGCTGGCAGGAGGCAGCGGACAGCAAACAGCAGGAATGATCTGGCTGCGCGTCAGTAGTCGGTAGTCCGTTGTCCGTTGCAAAGTACGAGCGCAGAGAAATCTTCTACAACGGATCCGCCTCAGGCGGAACCACGGACGACTGACATTTTTGGAATCTGGTAACCTGGTTTAGAATTACCCACCAGTCATCTCGTTGGGAGTGGGATCTTCTTATGGAAGAAAAAAGAATTCTCGTAATTGACGATGAAGAAAACATGCGCCATATGCTAGCCCTGCTCTTGGAGAAAGAGGGCTACCAGGTGGACCGTGCCGCTGACGGCAAGCAGGGCCTGGACCTCGCCTCTGAAAGTTTCTATGATCTCATTCTCTGTGATTTGAAAATGCCGGTCATGGACGGCATGGCTTTTCTGGAGAATTTCCAGGATATGCAACTGGAGTCTACGGTAATCGTCATGTCCGCCTATGGTACCATGGATACTGCCATCGAGGCGATGAAACGTGGTGCATATGACTATGTATCCAAACCTTTCAAGCCTGATGAAATCATGCTTACGCTCAGGAAAGCCGAAGAGCGGGAACGGTTACGTAAGGAGAATCGGCTGCTGCAGCAAAGCGTGCGGGAGCGCTATAGCTTTGCCCAGATGATTGGCCGCAGCCCCCCCATGCAGGAGATTTTTGCCACCATTGAGAAGGTGGCTGATTACAAGACCTCGGTCCTCGTTACCGGGGAAAGCGGCACAGGCAAAGAGCTCATCGCCAGAGCCATTCACTACAACAGCTCCCGCGCTGACAAGCCGTTAGTTACAGTTAATTGCGGTGCGATTCCGGAAAATTTGCTGGAGAGTGAACTCTTCGGTCACAAAAAGGGGGCTTTTACCGATGCCATCAAAGACAAAAGGGGCCTTTTCCAGGAGGCTCATGGGGGCTCGATTTTTCTGGACGAAATCGGCGAACTACCTCGACCCTTGCAGGTAAAACTGCTCAGAGCACTACAGGAGGAGGAGATAAAGCGGGTGGGAGATACCCAATCCATCAACATAGATATCCGGGTTCTGGCGGCCACCACCAAAGACCTTGCTGAAGAGGTGAAGAATGGCCGTTTCCGGGATGACCTTTACTATCGCATCAATGTTCTCCATGTTGTGGTGCCGCCCCTGCGCCAGCGTTCTGAGGATATACCCATGCTCACTCAGCATTTCATAGAGAAAATCAGCAAGCGGCTGCATTCAGAGGTGGATGGGGTCAGTCCCGCGGCCGCCAGCGCCCTCCTGCGTTACGAGTGGCCGGGGAACGTGCGGGAACTGGAGAACTTCATCGAACGGGCCATGGTCATGACCGGTGACCGTACCATTGAGTTGGCAGATCTCCCACCTCATTTGCAACCAAAAGCGGAACCGGTGGAATATCTGGCGAATGACGAAAACCTTTCGATAAAGGAGGCTAGCCGGAGGCTGGAAAGAACACTCATTCGGAGGGCTCTGGAAAAAACCGGTAATAACCGCACTCAGGCTGCAAAAATACTGGAAATCAGCCATCCTGCTCTGCTCTATAAGATAAAGGCATATGAGTTGGATTCCTCTTCCGGGTAGAAAAGTGGTTTTTCCCTGGCAGCCAGGTAGTAAATGTGTACAATGGAATCTCTGTTGGAGGGACCTCCAAGAAAAGATTGTGAATTTTTTTTGAGTGCTGAGGCATAGAAATTCCAAATAACAAATAACAAATATCAAAAAAATCACAATGACCAAAATTCGAAATTCCAAACCTGTTTTGTGTTTTGGTCATTGAATATTTTAATTTTATATTTGTTTGTAATTTGGTGCTTGGAGTTTGAGATTTCATAGACTCCACCACTCCATTACTTCAGCGATAAGAGATTATTATATCTTC
>PPDG01000373.1 GCA_002899795.1 Desulfobacteraceae bacterium
GAGCAGAGGAACAAACCCGGTATATCCCAGTCATTATGGTAACAGCGTTCGGAACCACCGAGACAGAGGCGACTGATGCGGGAGCTGATGATCTTATCAACAAACCATTCAATCTGACTGACCTTGCTGTCCGTGTAAAGTCTTTACTACGTATCGGGCATCTTAGCGATCCGGTGCAAAGACTAATGACCTATATGGATGAACTGGATGCAAATCGCCCTGACTAATTATGCATAACGGAACTAGTATAAGGGCACTGGATTATAGAAGGGTGTCTTGGTCTGAAATTTGCTTATTGGACTTTTGTCGGAAAATTCGTTGACGCAAAAATGAGGTAAGTAAAATGGTGGAGAACATCTATTACACACTTTTAGACTACTGCTACTTGGCGAGGCATATGAATTTAGAATCAAATAACATAAATACTGTTATTTCGAATGTGGAAACATTATTGACAGAAATGAAAGCTTTGAGAGATGCAAATGTAGAGTTTATTGCTAGAGAAGAAAACTCAGGGAAATCCCAAAGTTTCATATTTTATACCCACGACCAAAAGGTGGCAGATAGAGTTTTCAAGAACGGTTACAAGAAGACAACAACCGAAGATTTGCTGGATACCACTTCGAATGATTCGAAGGAAAATAATATATTAGAGCATAAAAGACTCAGAATGAATGAGACTTTAAATGTTATCTTCAAAGCAATAGCCGGTCCAATTTTCGAAGAAGAACTCTTAGTAGCGGAGCCAGCAGAGGATTTACCTGACACTTTATTTTCTGATTTGGAAGAAATAGGTTTGTCAACTATAGATAGAGAAGCCATACAAGAAAATGCAGTGGAACCTCTACCAGAAGAGTTATTTGATGATTTGAGTGACGAAGATAGTCAAGTGAAAGGGTAATTGGTATTATTGCGCTGCAGTCTGCCTGTCTACACCCCCAAGACTGAAATCATACCCGCATAATCCCATTGCTCAGTGTAAACATATTCATCTGAAGTTTAGGCTGGTCCCCTGGAGTGTGAATTACATACTCTACACTTTGTCATTTGAGATCTAGCTACCATATCTAAGGTCATTTTTAGTATTATTTCTCGAGAACACAGCAGATCTTCGGTTCCGCTTTTTTGTTCAGCGCAACAATCCCCACTTTCGAAAGAACCTGTTTAGCTTCCTTCCTAACCGTATTGGTTCATGGCTTAATCACCTGGCATGTTTTCTGCACATAATTTCAACGGCAAAAGCAATCCTGAGGTGAGGAGGCATAGATGTTTAAGCAGAAAAAACGTATAGCCCCTAGGGCTCAAGTCAGATGGCCTGTAACAATGTTAACCACCCAAGCCAAAGTTGAGGGGGAAATAAAAAATATTAGCTCTAAAGGTGCGTTTGTCTCTTGTCAAGACTTGCCACCGCTGGAAGATGGTTTTGTCATGGTCATCAATGCACCAGACCACAAGACAATGAATCTTAATGGGAAAATAGTATGGTCAACGGTCGTAGAGTCCGCCGAGGGTGATTCACAATTTGGAATAGGTGTCCAGTTCACAAGAATGACCGCTGATGACAGTCAATTTCTCCATAGTATGAGTGAAAACAGTAGAACAGTAATGGTATCCTCAACAGAGAGAGACTAAGTGCCGCAAGAAGAGAGACGTAAATATCCCAGAGCAGAAGTCGTATGGCCTGTAATCATGGAAAACAGCCGAAATATCATTAGCGGAGAAACGCAAGATATAAGTGCTGGCGGAGCCTATATACGTTGTCGTAAACCACTGAAGCCCCTTGAGGTTTCCATGTATGTCAGTGTCTCTCTTCTAAGCCCTCGTATAAGAGCCATGGCAGAAGTTGTCAGGTCAGATGTTCTTGGCTCAGCTAATGGGGTTGAGTACTATGGTATAGGAGTTAGGTTCATAGCAATTTCTGATGAAGGCCGAGAACTCATCTCGCTTGGGTTGCAGGACACGAAGTTGTCACCTCCTACAACAACATCGATATCCCCAACTTATCAGCCACCGCCTTAACGTCAATGGCCATCAGGCCAACGCTACCTGCTTCTACTCCCCCTGCCCCTACAACTCTCAACATCTTGGGCCAGATTAAATTCCAGCAGAGTGTGAATTAAGGGATGTAATGCATACTTCATCATCGGTCGAGGTAGATTTGCATTTCAGATAACTAAACATATCAGTACTGCTTTTATGCCTAATCTCATTCTCTCCCATCCTTATCTCTAAGAACCGGTAAAGATCATTTTGTATCACCACTCTGTATGCTCTATTTCACACACCTAATCTTAGTCATGTGATTTATTTCATGCCTTTTTACA
>PPDG01000097.1 GCA_002899795.1 Desulfobacteraceae bacterium
GGCCAGGCGTAGTGATCAATCCGCGTGAGATGCTCAAGGCTCGCGGGATCAAGGTTGACGACAAGTAGATCGATGCAACCACAACGGGCAGGTCGCCGGATAGTTGGGCGACTTGCCCCGTTCAGCATTAGGAGATAAGCATGACTAAAGATCCTTTTCCGATACTCGCTTCAGCTCCGCGAACCGAACCTATATCAATTCCGGGGCGCGATCCTGTTCCGGTAACGCTATTGACCGGTTTCTTGGGCGCCGGCAAAACAACACTGCTAAACCGCATCCTCAATGGAAAACACGGCCTGCGGGTGGGCGTGCTGGTCAATGATTTCGGCGCTATCAACATCGACGCCGAGCTTGTTGAAGGCGTTGAGGAGAACACCATCAATCTTACCAACGGTTGTGTGTGCTGCGAAATTCGCGACGACCTCGTCAAGTCGATTGAACAACTCCTCACTCGCGCTGAAGCGATCGATTATATGATTTTAGAGGCCAGCGGGGTCGCCGACCCTGAGGGTATCGTGATGACCTTTTTGAACCAGAGATACGAGGAATTACTGCGACTTGATAGCATTACCTGTATTGTCGATGCTGAGGCGATCTTTGCACATGGGGACAACGAGGCGGTGAATATGCTCAAGCTGCGTCAGATCGGCTTTGCCGATATGGTTGTGCTCAACAAGGTCGATCTCGTCGGTCCAGAGCACATCGAGGTGGCCAGAGAGTGGATTAATCACCATCTGCACCGGATACGGATCATCGAAGCCACGCGATGCGATGTTCCCTTGGAGATATTGCTTGCTGTTGGACGCTTCGACCCGGCCAAAGTGGTTCTGCAGGAGCGAGACACCGACCACTTTCACCGACCTGAGGCTGCTGGCAGAATGTTCGATACGTGGAGTTATGAAGCCGATCGGCCGTTTTCGCTCGAAGGGCTGCGCGAGATGGTTCGGCGAGAACTTCCGGCGTCCGTTTACCGGTGTAAGGGTATCATCTATGCCGCTGATTTACCTGACAAACGTCTCACTCTGCAAACAGTGGGAAGACGCACCGAGATCTATGAACTGGACGA
Organism: Desulfobacteraceae bacterium; assembly: GCA_002899795.1. Lineage (GTDB taxonomy): Bacteria > Desulfobacterota > Syntrophobacteria > BM002 > BM002 > BM002. The sequence continues at coordinate 1,067 of PPDG01000097.1, forward strand.
TTGGGGGGAGCGCACTCCGAGCACACAGATTGTCGCCATCGGCTCGCCAATAGATGCTCAGGACTTGAACAACAAGTTCGACGCGTGCATCGAATCATCTTTGCGGAAATAGCCTGTTAAAAACTAAAGGAACTTGCAGGAGGTTCAAAATGAGAAAAGAAATTTATGAAACCAAAAAGGGTATCGGACTAAGGTTAATGAGTTTACCGGTGGTTTTCCTGACGGTAATGTCCTTGATGGCATGCCCTATAATTATTCCTCCGGCAGTGCATTACTACGAGACCAGAGATGCGTACGTTGCATCAGTCACGTTAAAGGTCGATGCTGAGAAGGTGTATAGTGAGGTCGTCAGTCTAGCGGAACAACGACAAAAAGAAGGGAAAATCAAGATCACCAACGAGGCTAAGCAGATTTTATTTCTTGAAGCCACAGATGGGGCGCAGACGGCTGGCATCAAGGTGAACAAGGCCGGCAAGGGGCTAAGCCATCTGGTTATTACATCAGATATCCCGAAAGATAAAGGAATGTCGAAGAAACTGCAGAAGGATCGAGAGCAAGAACTCGCTGTCAGGATAGTGAGAGATGTATGTCAGGCATTGAACCAGAATTGCACATTAGTCGAACAATAAAAAAAGAGGTGTGACTCTTTTTTGCATCTGATCAAAAAAGAAAGGAGAAGATGAGATGAGAAAAGCAAGTTTAGTCGTAATGGTGATTTGTCTGATGATTTCCCTCGTGGCATGCGGAGCCAAAAAACAAAAGAAAGTGGAACAGGAGATGAAACAGCCGATTAACTGTGCTACCGCCGAAGGGGATATCAGAGTTTTAAAGAGTGAGAAAGCCCATGTGGGGCAGCAAATCGCAGAAGGGGTGACCTCAATTACCCCACCGGGTTTCGTCTTGGGCGTTGTCACAGGGACAGAAAAAGAGAAACTGAAAGTAGGCGTCGGTGAATACAACAAGATGATCGATCAGAGAATTGCCGAAATAAAAGAAACGTGCGGGGTTGAATGACGCCGCCGAGGAGCTAGGGACAAGACAGTTGAACACCAACCACAACCATGAACATAAGCAAGCAGTGCTTCATTATCGCGTTTGTGGTCACAACTAAAGAGCCCTACCACCATGTCTTACGGCTGGGATTGACAAAGGAGATTTGAAAGCATGAAACGAAAAATGAAATTCTTTGGGATTGGGCTAATAGCAGTATTTACTGCTATGGGCCTTTACCTCTGGGGACAGTATACCGCCC
>PPDG01000520.1 GCA_002899795.1 Desulfobacteraceae bacterium
CTCCTCCTCGACCTCTTTTTCGATGTCTCCTGGGAAGAGAAAAGAGACTGCCTTGTAGCTCAGGCGCACAACAAGGGAAAGGTTGTTGAGCTCTCTGTTCGTTGGAATTTTGTGACCTGGATGGAAATCAGGTGGGGGATGGAGAATCTGCACGACCACTCCCTTGATGTTTTGGCGTGTAGGAAGTTCCTGGGGGCCAAGACAGACTACGTTTTTTTGAGCCAGCCGCTTCATAAGGTCGGCAAAGTCCGGATCGTATTTGGACACATGAGGTGTCCAAAATTGTTTAATGGGGAAATGCCTTGCCACAAAAGACAGCCCCTTGAAATGGTCGGGGTGGGCATGGCTCAACACCACAGCATCCAATCGACGAATACCACGGTGCCACAGATAGAGCGCCACCACATGCTGACCCACATCAAACGAACCGCCATAAAAGCCACCGCCATCGATGAGCATTGCTCCCCTGTCAGGTAATTCCACTACAGCCGAGTTGCCCTGCCCCACGTCCAAATAGGTTACCCGGAGATGGGATTGTGGAGAGAGAATGTGGGAAGGAATCAGCCATGAACCGACCAGTGCCAAACAGCCAGCCGTAATGAGGCTGGTTCGCAGCCAACGAGAGGTCCTTGTGAATGGAACGAGGAGCAAAATATAAGCAAGTCCTACCTGCCAGACTCTGGGAGTCCCTGGCCAGAATGTGGCCCAGGACAGGCCGCCGAGTTTGGCTGCGAGGAGGACCACCAATTTGAGACCAAGGGTGCCAAGAGTCAAGAGGAAGCCAGCCAGCAAGGTGGAAACTGGCAGTAAACAAAGAGCCAACAGTCCGACCGGCAAAACAACAAACCCCACAAGCGGAACCGCTAGCAGGTTGGTGATCATGCCTAAAGGAGTCAAACGGTGAAAATGATAAAGGACCACCGGGGCGGTAAAGAGAGATAAGATCAAGGAGGCACAAATAAACTGATACAGACGATATCCCAGTCGGCGCAATCTTTGGTCTTGACCATCCTGGGGCTGGAGTATACGCACCACTGGCAGAATAGGGAGTATCCAAACCAGGGCAACTACACCGATAAAAGAGAGCTGAAAAGATGCAGAAAAAAGAGCCTCAGGGTGAAAGCTCAGGATGAGAAAGGCTGCAAGCAGAAGGGAATTGAGAAGATCCTTTTCCCGCTGGACTACCAAGGCCAAGGTGAAGAATGCAAGCATCAGGGTGGCGCGTAGCGCAGGCAAACCCATTCCAGTGAGCAAGCCGTAAGTAAGCGCAATGGGAAATGCAGCGAGAGCGGCTACCGGACGTGCTCCCCACCTGCCAGTCACAGCGGCAATACGCACCAGGACAAAATGAAATATCGGAAGGCAAAACCCGCCACTAGACCAAGATGAAGACCAGAAATGGCCAGCAAATGTCCTATGCCTGCGTTGTAGAGTAGTTCTCGGAGGTCACCACTCAGTCTATAACGTTCACCGAGTAAAAGAGCTTGATGGAGGCCAGCAAGATCCGGGGGTAGCCAGGCTTCCAGAAAAACGCGGCTTCTGGTGCGGATGATATCTAGAAAATAGCTCAGCCCTATGTCTGGTTTGCTCAGGCGAACCAGTTCAGCATCTTGCCGCACATAACCTCTGACCCAAATGTGTTGGTCCGCAAGGTGTTGTCTGTAGTTGAATCCACCAGGATTACTTAGGTTTCGTATTGGCTTAATCCGTACTCGACCAATAAGACGTTGGCCCACTGACCATTGTTTTTCACAATTGCGGACGGTAAGAAGCAGGTTGCCCGAGACCGGGTGCCAGCTCTCACCCTCTTTAAAAGCTTCAAGCCGCAGGCGCATTCTGGTGCTACTGGGGCGATGTTCAAGAGAATGGGTGATGATGCCCATCAGAAACGCACTTTTTTTCTGTAGAAGCTGCTGAATCCCAGCAGGAGGCTGCGCAGGATCGGGAATTGTTGTAGAAGCGAGAGCTCCCATGACCACAAATATGGCCAGAGGCAGTAGGCGCAATCTCAGCCCCCGCACAGTTAGGAAGCAAAGCAGAGCGCAGAGGAATATGGCCAAAACCACGAGAATAAAAGGTTCTACAGGGAGGTGACGTCCCGCAAATATGCCGCAACACAAGCTAATGAGCAGATAGAAAAGAGGACGGTGTACAGTTGACATGAAATGTGCGCCATTTCAAGATAAGGTGTTGATGCCCTTTGGTGGCCACTAGATGTGGCCGTCACTACGCTACGCGGTCATTTGGCTAAAGCCGTCAATACGCTACGCTGTCATTTATGGTCATTTATTGTTAAGATATAATGACCTAATGACGGCCGTAAGGCCTCATGACGGGCGTAGCCCAAGTGACAGCGAAGCGCGCAGCGCGGAGTGTAATGACCTGTGGGTGCCCAGTGCTTACTGCTTAGTGCCTAGTTATTTCGCTGCTTACTCCCTGATACGCTTAATGCTTGCGCCTACCCCACTCAGCTTCTCTTCCAGCCGTTCGTAGCCCCGGTCGAGGTGGTAGACCCGGGATACCTCGGTAACGCCTTCGGCGGCCAACCCGGCCAGGACCAGCGAGGCACTGGCCCTTAGATCCGTGGCCATCACCGGGGCGCCCTGCAGTTTTGACCGGCCACGCACAACTGCCGTATTGCCTTCAATGCTGATATCGGCACCCATACGCTTCAACTCGCTCACATGCATGAAGCGGTTTTCGAATATTTTTTCGATGATTATGCTCTGGCCATCTGCCAGGCACATCATTGCCATAATCTGAGCTTGCATATCAGTGGGAAAACCAGGATAGGGGTTGGTCTTGACGTCTATATTATGGATTGTTTCACCAGCAGAACAGGTAATGTAGTCATCGCCGATTTCGAAGCGCATGCCAGCCTGTTCCAGCTTATGAATAACCGCTTCCACATGTTCCGGGATGCAAGGCCGGACAGTGATGCTTCCCCGGGTGATGCCCGCGGCAGTGAGATATGTTGCAACCTCAATACGATCGGGCATGATGGTGTGGTCCAGAGGTTGTAATTCCGACACTCCTTCAATGGTGATCACTGAGGTGCCGGCACCTTGAATGGAACCGCCCATGTTGGTGAGACAGCTGGCCAGTTCTACTACCTCCGGTTCCCGGGCGGCATTCTCTAGGACCGTCTGACCTTCAGCAAGCACGGCAGTCATCATGATATTCGCAGTGCCAGTAACCGTAGGAATGTCAAAATAAATGTGATTGCCAACCAACTTCTGGGCAGAGGCCTCCACATAGCCATGCTTCAATTCGATGTTGACACCCAATCGTTCCAGCCCACTCAAATGGAGATTAATAGGCCGGGCGCCAATGGCGCAGCCTCCGGGCAGGGAGACTCTGGCCCTCTTGAAGCGGGCCACCAGTGGACCTAATACCAGGACCGAAGCTCGCATGGTTTTGACGAGATCGTAGGGTACCTCATAATCGTCCACAGTTTCGGTGTGAATACTGAGGGGATCGCCTTCTTCAAAGGTGGCGCCGAGGTGGTAAAGAAGGGTCTTGGTGGTACGAATGTCCCTCAGGTGGGGAATATTTCGAAGCCGATGAACACCGCCGACAAGAAGAGTTGCGGCAAGCAGTGGAAGTGCCGCATTCTTGGCGCCACTCGCCTCCACAGTACCATGCAGAGGGCGGCCGCCTTCAATGATAATTTTGTCCATCAGTTAAACCTCAGGTGGAAAGCATATCATGAGTAGTCAGTAGCCAGTAGGAAAAGAACATAGAGTAACCGATCTTGAATTTTCCCTATGCTCCATGCCCCATGCTCTATGCCCATTATTTTTTGATGGCAACCAAAACTCGATCTAACTTGCTGTAATCCTTAATTATCCGGTAGTCTTCATAGTGCTGACTATCTTTTGCTAGTGCAGAGACACTCTCAGTCTGATCAGCCCCCATTTCCATAAAGAGAGCACCAGCCTGGCACAAGACCGTGGGGGCTTCTGCAATGATGTGCCTGATGGCTGCCAGACCGTCAGGGCCGCCCTCCAGGGCGTGATGAGGCTCAAAGTCACGAATCTCCCGGGGAAGTTCCAAGATTTCAGCATGGCTGACGTAGGGGGGATTCGTAACTACCACCTTGAATCTCTGCGAACCACCGGGTATGGCGGCAAACATGTCGCCTCGGACAAAAAGGATCCTCTGATCTACGTCATGTAGCTTAGCATTCTCCTGTGCTAACCGCAGGGCAGCCATGGAGAGGTCTGTGGCCACGATTCTGGCTGCTGGTAATTCCCGAGCCAGGGCGATAGCTATTGCACCTGACCCAGTCCCCAGATCCAGAATATCGACGTTCGGGTCAGCCTTGTCAAGGAATTCCAACACAGCCGCCACCAGCACTTCTGTTTCTGGTCTGGGAATAAGCACATCTGGGGTTACGCGCAAAGGCAGCGACCAGAACTCCTGGAGTCCGGTGATATATTGGTTGGGCTCCCCCCCAAGGCGGCGTTTGATACACGCTCGGTACGCTGTCAGTTCGTTCGTTTCCATAGGCCGGTCGTAATTCAAGTAGAGGAAGAGGCGGTCTTCTGCGAGCACATGAGCGAGCAGTACTTCCGCAGAAGTGCGAGGCTCGGACACATTGTTTCTCTGGAAATAATCAGTGGTCCACTGTAGGAGTTTCAGGACGGTCCAGGATTCTTCAGGCATGGTTCGATTGCATGATCGACTCTGCTTCGAAATGGGTCGTGAGTGGATCGATGATGGAGTTGATCTCTCCCTCAAGAACGTGTTCCAGCTTATACAGCGTTAGATTGATCCGGTGTTCGGTTACCCGGTTCTGTGGGAAATTGTAAGTGCGAACGCGTTCACTGCGATCACCGGTTCCCACTTGGCTCTTGCGGTCTTCAGCGGTTTTGTCCCGCTGCTCTTGCTGCTTTCTGTCCAAGAGTCTGGCGCGCAGCACCTTCAAGGCTTTGGCCTTGTTCTTGTGCTGAGATTTTTCATCCTGGCAGATGACCACCAGACCGGTGGGTTCATGGGTTATGCGGACCGCCGAATCAGTGGTGTTGACACTCTGGCCTCCTGGGCCCGAAGAGCGGAAGACGTCAACGCGAAGGTCGTTGGGTTCAATTTCCACCTCCACCTCTTCAGCTTCGGGGAATACAGCAACAGTTACGGCGGAGGTATGTATTCGACCCTGCGACTCGGTGGTGGGAACTCGCTGCACCCGGTGGACGCCGCTTTCAAATTTGAGACGGCTGTAGGCACGGTTGCCTGAAAGGGAGAAGATCACTTCCTTGAACCCACCAATCCCAGTGGCGTGGCTACTGAGCACATCAACTTTCCAACTCATCAGTTCGGCATACTTAGTGTACATTCTGAACAGATCAGCAGCAAAAAGGGCTGCCTCATCGCCACCGGTTCCGGCACGGATTTCCAGAATCACATCCTTATCGTCATTGGGATCTTTAGGAGTAAGGAGTCGCTTGAGCTCGTCCTCGAGTTCATCCAATTCAGTCTGGATCTGACTGCTGTCTTCTTGGGCAAGTTCCCTGATATCTGGGTCTGCGTCACTGAGAAGTTCGCGGTTCTCCTCGAGCCTGGCGGCGAGCTCCCTATGCTTCCTGAATGTCTGAACGCAGGGCATAAGATCAGCATGTTCTTTGGCAAGGCGCTGGTATTCTCGTTGATTGGCAATTGTCGCCGAATCACTCAGCTCCTTTTCCAATTCAAGATAGCGTGACTCTACGCTCTCCAACTTGTCGAACATGTCGGTTCACCGCCCGAGGAGATTACTCCGCAGTCTCCTCTTGCTTCTCCTCTTTCTTTGGCTCTTTCTTGGCGTCTTCCTTTACTTGTTTCTTAGCCTCTTTCTTAACGTCTTTCGTTGCTTTTTTCTTTGGCTCTTTCTTGGCTTCTTTCTTGGCTTCTTTCTTAACTACTTCCTGTGCTTCTTCCTGCACTACTTCCTTTACTTCTTCCTGCACTGCTTCCTTAACTTCTTCCTTGTTTTTTCCCAAATAGTCACCGTATTTCCTGCGGAAGCGCTCAATGCGCCCAGCCGAATCGACCAACTTCTGCTTGCCTGTGTAAAAGGGGTGGCATTGGGAGCAAATCTCAATACTTATGTTTTCTTTGGTTGAGCCAGCCTCAAACTCATGGCCACAGTGACAGCGAACAGTGGTCATCCCGTATTCGGGGTGGATGTCCTTTTTCATAGCTTTCCTTCCTTACCAGTATCAATATTAGTTGCAACGCATCGTTGCAGATACACCAAAAACCTGACCCCTGTTATAAAAGGGGTCAGCTCACAAATCTCCTTAGGATAGTCTCACAGGAGCTTTTTGGCAAGATTTTTTTGGCGGGGAACTGGAACCAGCTACTTCATTGATTCATGGAATCCAGAAATTCAGCGTTGTCACTAGTGCCCGACAGTTTGTCCAACAAAAACTCCATGGCGTCTACGGTGTTAAGGGGAGACAGGAGCTTGCGCAGGATCCATATACGGTTGAGATCTTCAGGCGGCAGCAACAACTCTTCTTTCCGGGTGCCAGAGCGGTTGATATCAATGGATGGAAAGATTCGCCGATCGGCCAATTTCCGATCCAGATGAATCTCCATATTTCCTGTACCCTTGAACTCTTCGAAGATCACCTCATCCATCCGGCTACCGGTGTCAACCAGTGCGGTGGCAATGATGGTAAGACTTCCTCCACCCTCAATGTTGCGAGCTGCACCAAAAAAACGTTTCGGTCGGTGCAGGGCGTTGGAGTCAACACCGCCCGAAAGAATCTTGCCACTGGGCGGAACCACAGTGTTATAAGCGCGGGCCAGTCTGGTAATGCTATCCAGAAGTATTACCACATCACGCTTGTGTTCAACCAAACGCTTAGCCTTCTCGATCACCATCTCAGCAACTTGCACATGGCGTTGTGCCGGTTCGTCGAAAGTAGAACTAACCACTTCCGCCTTCACCGATCGCTCCATATCGGTGACCTCTTCCGGCCGTTCATCAATAAGCAGCACGATCATGTACACGTCCTTGTGGTTGGCCGAAATGCTATTGGCAATGGCCTGCAACATCATGGTCTTTCCGGTTCGAGGAGAAGCCACAATGAGCCCCCTCTGGCCTTTACCGAGGGGGGTGAGCATATCCATAACCCGGTTGGAATAACTGTCAGCCTCGGTCTCCAAACTTACTTTTTCCTCAGGGTAGAGGGGAACGAGATTGTCAAAGAGAATCTTGTCCCTTGTATCCTCTGGGTTCTCGTAATTTACTGCCTCCACTTTCAGCAAAGCGAAGTAGCGCTCACCTTCCTTCGGTGGACGGATTTGTCCTGAGACAGTATCTCCCGTTCGGAGACCAAATCGCCGGATTTGGGATGGGGATACATAAATATCGTCAGGGCCAGGAAGGTAGTTGTAGCTCTGCGCTCTGAGAAAGCCGAACCCGTCCGGCAGGGTTTCCAAGACGCCCTCCCCGTAAATCAAGCCATCTTGTTCTGCTTGTGCTTGAAGCAACGCAAAGATTAACTCCTGTTTACGCATGGTGCTGAAGCCCTCCACACCATACTCCTTGGCCATCTGTATCAAACCTTTAATATTCTGTTCTTTAAGTTGTACGAGATCCATACTTTGCTGCCCAGTTGTTACGCCGGGCATTTCTCCTTTCGTCTAGTCGTTAGGTAACTATTTGTCAGTCTTTTCCGCCGTTTGTTTATTCTTGACGCATTTGAATCACAGTGAACAATCCCAGGCTACGCCGCAGCGCAACTTGAACTCAGCAGGAACCTGTTCGGCAAGGATTTTTATGAAAGGCTCAGTAGAGTGGGGCACAGTGTGGTGTTGCGCCAATTTCAAAGATTGTTTCTGTTTCCGTTATATTGTCCTTATGAACGTCCGCCAGCATGGTACCAGCACTATAAAGCTGCAACAGATGCCCGTCTGGAATATCGCCTCCGGTTGGCACGAATTTACTTGAAACCAAAGACCTCGTTGGGATTGCTGGCGGCTTACTGGCCAGGATTTGAATTATTGTTGTTGGAAAAACTCCTCAGGCAGGAAGTTTTGCAAATCGCTTGCTATCACTAACGTGTACTTCAAATCTAAAACACAGACACTGCACTGTCAAGTCTTTTTTGTTTTACGTTCGCTATGAAGGCCTGCAAATACCGTTCCGAAATGGTATCTAAACCCTAATGTTGCATACCCACTCCGAGGAAGAACGCGTCAGAGTGCGCCAAATGTGAGCGCGCGCAGGCTGGGACAGGATGAACAGTACTTGATCGTACGTGAGATCCTGTCCGAGGCGAGCACGTTCGCAGATGGCGCGCTATCACGCGAGCGCAGCGATTTTTACCGGTTTGGGTATGCAATATTAGGGTGGACTCTAATTGCCATTGACGCCTTCCCCAATCTGCTCTGAGAGTTTTCCCTTGCAGACGAGTGCAAGGTTCTCAACTTCTTTTCGTTTATCTAGGGGCAGAACATCCCTGTAGTCTGCCAACACACCCTCAAAGCGACTGAGAGCAGCTTCGTAATGCTTCGATTTGAAATAGAAATTTGCTACATAAAGCTCATGTTGTGCCAGGAGTCTGCGGCAGTCCTGAATTCGTTCCTTTGCCGTCTTCGCATATGTTGAGAAGGGATGTTCTTTTAGGAGCCGTTGGAAAGCCGATATGGCCCGGCGGGTCGGCATCTGATCACGATCTTCGCTCAGTAACTGTTCATAATAACACGCGCCGATCTGGTACAGCACGTAAGGAATTGCATCATTCTTGGGATGAAGCTGAAGAAAGTCTGCATAGGCAGCAATGGCTTCTGCGTACTCTTTGCGATGAAAATGGGCATCAGCAACTTTCAGTTCGGCGAGGATCGCATAGCGGCTATAAGGATAGCGTTCTTTGAGAGTAGTGAAAACCTTCAGGGCATCGTAATAGTCTTCCTCCTCGAAGTATTCCATTCCCTTTTCAGCCAACTCTTCTGCAGTGTCAGTCTCTTTTTCCCCAAAAAGGCATCCACATCCAGTCAATCCTCCAATGAGCAAGAGAAAAAACAACAGAAATGCAGTGAGGGGAAGCTTCTGATTCCGCTTTATCATCTCAGCCTGTTGGAAAACTTGGTTCACACATTCAGAAAGAAAAGGCCTCGTCCCCAGACACCCGTCGAAAGGGACTCGGCCTCATTTTCAGTGTAGCGTTCGATCTGAGCTTAAAGATTTTTTTCCAGGCAATCTCTAGGCTGACGGAGACCAATCCGGGTCAAACGGTCAGCAACGGGCTATATGACCTTTTTTATAGCAGCATCGATCTGCGACTTGGAGACAGCTCCGGTTATCTGTTCGGATACATTGCCTTCTTTGAAAATAATCAGGGTGGGAATGGCCCTGATGCCATACTTGGATGGAGTCTTGGGGCTTTCATCCACATTGCATTTGCTCACTTTAAGGCTGCCTTCGTACTCTGCTGCCAGTTCAGCAACCACAGGAGCGATAGCTCGACAGGGTCCGCACCATGGCGCCCAGAAATCAACGAGAACGGGCGTGTCTGATTGGAGCACTTCTTGCTCAAAGGTATCGTCACTAACCTCAATGATATTTTTTTCCGCCATCATGAGACTCCTTCCGGGTTCAAAAGGGGATTGGCCCGTTCCAGGACCCTTAACCTATTAGTAGTCACCTCCGTTTGCACTGCGCAACTCTGGCTTTCTGTCACCTCTAGCCGGCCGCAACGGTTATGTACAGACTCTCCACCTTCGAATTTGGATCATATGCTGAAGTCGTACTGGCCAGCCAGCATCTTTCGACACCCCAAAAAGGGTGAGTCCATACCATTGGCTCACGGGGTATTTCTGAGGTGAGATAAACCGCACGAACTCCTACCCTAGGCCTTAAAGCGCGGAATAGGCTGAAGTCTGGAATTTAATCATAGAGACAATTGTTTGTCAACGGCAACTTGGCCTAGATGTCCGTGGTCCGTGGTCGTTGTCAGTTGTATAGAAGGCATAGGGCATGGAGTGGTAATACCCAGCTGGCAGGTGGCAGGCAGCAGCAGGCAGTAATGAAGACTAGGCACAGCGGGATGACCCGCCCGCCTCGCCTGAAGGCGAAGCCGATGGCGGGCAGGCACGGGGACGCGGAGAAACGGCGAGACGGGAAAGGAAAAGTCAGCAAGCAGCGGACAGCAGGTGGCTTTGAACGATTTAAGCCACGGATTACGGACTACGGACAACTGACAATTGACATTGAAAACAACTCCTTGACATCGTAGAGTGTTCCAGCCAAACTTGATGACACAATCATTACCTTAGATAGGCAGTTAGATGGCGCGTGCAGAAAAAAGTCGTCACATTTGCCAGCAGTGTGGCTTCCAGAGTCCTAAATGGTTAGGGCGCTGTCCTGGATGTGGGCAGTGGAACACCCTGGTGGAGGAAATCCTGGTTCGAGATCCGACTCCAGGCGGTAAGGAACTCCTGCCGCCCGCTACTCCCCAACCCATCGATGGCGTCATTTTGGAGGAAAGTCGAAGACTTTCTTCTAACATAGTGGAACTGGATCGTGTCCTGGGAGGAGGAGTGGTACCCGGCTCAGTTGTTCTGATTGGCGGTGACCCTGGCATAGGTAAATCTACCCTCTTGCTTCAAGCTCTCAATGGTCTCACTAGTCTCGAGCAACCCATCCTGTACATATCCGGCGAAGAGTCCACCCTACAAATCAAGATGCGGTCGCAGCGGTTGGGGGTGACCTCATCACATCTATACGTGGCTGCCGAATCAGCTCTGGAAAATATCTTGCGTATCATGGATGAGCTTAACCCGGCTGCGGTGGCAGTGGATTCCATCCAAACTGCATATACGACCCAGCTGGAATCAGCTCCGGGCAGCGTGGCTCAAGTGCGGCACTGTGCCGACCGTCTTATGCACGAAGGAAAGAAAAAGGGACTGCCGGTCTTTCTTGTCGGCCACGTGACCAAAGATGGTGCAATTGCAGGACCACGAGTATTGGAGCACATGGTGGACACGGTACTCTATTTTGAGGGAGATCGCGGCCATGCCTTTCGTATCCTGCGAGCCACAAAAAATCGGTACGGCTCCACCAACGAGATCGGAGTCTTCGAGATGAAAGACAGTGGACTGCAGGAAGTCAGCAATCCCTCGGAACTCCTACTGGCTGAAAGGCCTATGGACACACCCGGATCTACTGTTACAGCAGCTATGGAGGGTACCAGGCCGATTCTGGTAGAGGTGCAAGCATTGGCGAGCCCATCCAGCCTGGCGGCACCACGCCGAACCTCAATGGGCATAGATCACAATCGCTTGGCCTTGTTGGTGGCGGTCTTGGAGAAAAGGGTAGGGCTTTCTTTGCTACACCAGGACATATTTGTAAATGCAGTTGGTGGTGTCCGGATTCATGAGCCTGGAGTTGATCTGGCTATAGCCACAGCGATTGCCTCCAGTTTTCTGGACAAGCCTGTGGATCCTCAAACCGTCCTCCTGGGTGAGGTTGGCCTCACGGGCGAAGTCCGAGCTATTGGCCGTACGGACATTCGGATCACGGAGGCGTCCAAGTTAGGTTTCCGTCGCTGCCTGCTGCCGCAAAGCAATGTTGAGCGACTGCCAACGGTTCAATCCTGTGAAATGATAGGTGTAAAATCACTGCAAGATGTCCTTAGCGTCCTCTTTGACTAGTTTCCATCCGGAAACGATGGATTGTCCTTCTGAGCCCTTCGACGGGCTCAGGATAAACTCCGTGAAGAATCTCTTGCGAACCATGGAACCACGAGATTCTTCGTCGTCCCGCCCCAGCGGGACTCCTCAGAATGACACATGAAAGCTAGGTTTCTGGATGGACACTCCCAGGATAGAACGAACCAACCTCGGACAAGCTCCCCCCGCGCGCTAATTGGCCATTTGGTCAATTGTCTTTTGGCGATCTGGCCAAATCCTTCTGTGGCTGAAAAGGATCAAATTTCTTAACAGTCTGATTTTATTGCATTTTAGTTGTAGACAATGGTTGGTATCACTTTTGCACAGTATGTGCCCGTTTATAAACTTTCATAATATCGGGGCATACAGGACATGTTCCCAAGTGCAACAGCCCGGAGCAAAAGAGCAGGACTCCGGATTCCAGTCGACTTCCAAGTGCGGTGTGAATATGGCGGTAAGCAAACCGTCATGGCAAAAGCCGTCAATATGAGCACCGGAGGTTTATTTATTACCACTTCCGAGCCCATTGAGCTTCAGGCAAGGCTGGGTTTGGAATTTCTCATGCCCGCAACCCTAAATTCAATTCAGGTTCAAGGTGAATCAGTGTGGAGTCGCCCCTGTGCATTGCAGGCAAAGCAGGTTCAGGGGACAGGCATCAAGTTTGTCAATCTAAAGGAACCCCATTTGAGCCTGATTTTGGATTACGCCTTGACTAAGCTTTATGATGATGAATTTGTGGAAGGCGAGGGAATTGTTCAGTTACTCAGCGACATTCGCAACCTGCCCCCTCAATGGCGGTTGAAGGCTTACAATATCCTCATCAAAAAAGGTGGTAAGCACCTGCCGTCACCCCAGTCGCCACGCAGTTAGCAACATACAGCCTATCTTCTCCCTTTTGGGGTAAAATCTCATCCTTATCCTAAATTCTCGTTTTAACCACCACGAAATATTGTGCCAAAGTGAAATCCAGTCGAGTGTGGATTAAGGGATGTAATCCACACTTTCATGGTGACAAGGTGAGTTCAGGCCTTTCGATCCTACATTGATATTCTTCAAGACTTCGCCTATTGTCCCACCCAAGAACAACTGGCCCTCTTCTTGCGGAGATTTTCGAAACTATGGTCAATGGCGGTCACCAGAAAGATGTGATATAGTAATCACGAAGTTTCTCGGCAGAGGTGTCAATATTGTGCTATTCAGAATCTTTTCCGCATAGCACCGAAAACAGGGAGATATGTGAAATTTCTTCCGTAAAACCCCCTCATTATGGGGATATGCAGAAGAAATTCTGTCTACTAATAGTTAGGCCGCATGGCAGGTAGTGCTAGGGGACGGACAAGAAATCGGCGAGCGTGACGCCAAACAATCTCATCTGCTAACCTCTACGACCGAAGACGGGGTTTCGCCGCCACAGTCCGGCGCAAGTCATTTTCAAGCAAGGAGAAACAAATATGGCTGATAAGGGAAAAAAAGACAAAGGCAAAAGGGAAAAACAGAAAAAGGCCCAGCTTAATCCAAAGGAAAAACGAAAATTGAAAAAAGAAAAGAAGAAATAAATGCCCAGTGCTGTTCGGTGACCTTAAATCAAGCACGGAAGTTGTGTGCCAGTTACTAGAAGAGACAATTCAAACCGTCGCAAATGGCGGCCTAACATTACATACTTTAATGCAAAGTCGGCCTCCTTTTGACTTGCATCAAGACCTTGTGGTAGGCTCATCGGAGCCAAGACTGTGAATTAAGGGATGTAATCTCCACTTGACCCTTTCCCTTTTCGGCTGCGCACACCATTTTGGTATTGCGGTTTTTCTTGACACAACCCCCTATGTAACCTAATCTGAAATTAGCTCACATTTTCTGGTGATTTTCACTTCACCTTTGCACCTCTCAACTCCAGCCGCTGGTAATCCCAAAGAAGGAACGTGATATGTAAAGAATGGCCGTTTCCTTATTACTCTTAATTTCATTACCTCTGGTAGGTTAAAGGAGGATGAGCCGTGAAAGAGCAGTGCGAAAATTGTAGGTTTTGGAAAAGACCTGAAGCTCAAGCAGAAAAGGACGCTGGTAATTGTCGTCGCTATGCCCCTAGACCTTGGGGCTCCGGTTATGTTGGGGTGGACATTCATGAAGATGAATCTATTGAGAGAAAACTCTATTCTATTGCAATGTGGCCGACCACCTACGGCCATGAATGGTGTGGTGATTGGCAGAAAAAATAGTGGGTTTATCTTGAGCGGACTGCTCAGAGATACGCCTCCTAGCAGCTCCCGGCACGGGCTATTCATTGCTTAGAGAACAGTTGCGGGGGAAGTAACCCCTCTTTTTATTCGACAGGGGACAGCCACTATTAAGCTATAGTGCTTGACTGTGTCTTGTTGGAAGAGTAGAGTTAAAAGCAAGCTTAAGGTAGTTTACCTTAGTACTTTATTTTGATTCGGTTCCCCTGCGGTATTGATGATTGGTAGCTTCTTTCTGAATCAACGCCTACAAACGGGGACCCTTCCTTGGAACGGTGTGCCGCATCGGTTAACCCGAAGCGCCTAAAGGACCAACAGGGACCTCATCTAGTTACGAAGGGTTCAAGACAGTCTGCCAACACCTCCTCCGCGGGGGTTTTTTTTGTCCAAGAGGACAAC
>PPDG01000375.1 GCA_002899795.1 Desulfobacteraceae bacterium
CTGGTTGTTGAGTAAGGATGATCGATTAATGAATCTGGCTTCACTGCCGGTGAAATCTGTTGGTTTGCCACTGCTTCGCCAGGTGAATACACAACTCAAACCAACCACTGCTGCACTGCAACTTCTTGGCCCTCACGCCAACAAGAATATCGTCAGTTTGGCACTGGAGCAGCTGAGAGATTTGGTGGAAAAGAAAGAAATCAAAGGTGAATTCGATACCAGCCCTGGTTATGTCATCATCGTCTCTGAAACCATGATCATTGGTTGCGCTCTCTCCCTACCCGGCCGACTTATTTCTCAGTTTCCCCGGCATTTGTTCACGGAGCAAACGTGGGAATATCTGCCGGCAGGCAAAGGGGGTTGAGGAATTGGGGGATTAAATACAAAAGGCGGGGTTTGAACCCCGCCCTTATTCTTACTTTGTAGAGAGAGTTATGAAAACGCTTATAGGTCAGATTCCAGCTTCAAAGCTAGCCACAGCAGGCTCGCAAAATTATCAGGATTCCGAGGAACTCTTACTGCTGGAGTCACTCTTTTCAGGCTTGTTAGCCTTCTCCTTTTTGGCGCTTACTTCGCTCGAGCTCTTGCTCTGTTGACCGCCGGCTTTCTTACCAGCATAGTCGGTTACATACCAGCCACTTCCTTTGAGATGAAAACTATTTATAGACATCAATCTTTTTAGTCTGCCGCTGCAATGGGGGCAGTCATTCAGGGGTGGATCTGAGAATTTCTGCAAGGCTTCAGTTATCTGACGGCATTTGCTGCATTCGTATTCGTAAATAGGCACGGCTTTTCACCTCCAACAAATTGAATCGAGCCGGACACGCGTTTTATTTCACGACCTGTCCATATATAATCACCACAGCCCACTTGTCAAGGGCAATTCCTATCAGGAGTTTCCCAAAAAATGTTATGAGCGACACAGGCCAAAGGGGGAGGCTCGTCCACAACGAGCAATGCGCGCCATTTTATGGCAGTGTCGCTTTTGAAAATGTACCAAATCTTCATGCTGGCCTTACGGGACTAAGAGTGGAAGGAGAGGTGGCTCAGGTGCTCGTTGTTTCGCAGCCTCCCCCTTTGGTATTCCTGGTGTTTCTTCTGTCGTTCCCTCCGGGGCGTAGGCCCCTCATGGGCCGGAGGCCAAGGCGCCGGCTAAACGGTTCCCACACTATCCCTCAGTTGCTCCATGAATTGGTAGTTGCGATAGGCTTTCAATACGTAATCCAGATGAGGAATTTTTGGGGTGCCGAGTGCTTTCTGGGTGATATCATGCACCCGCATCTCCTCTTGCTGGCGTTCCAGTGGTTCTGCGTCAAACCGTTGTAGGAACTTGCAAAAGCGGACCACATGCACCAGTTCGTGAGTAACCACATAGACTGCAAGGGGGAACAGCTGCACCGGTTCATCCCGCTCCACCGCCGCCATTATGTTGTGATCCTGGAGGCAGATCTTGAAATAATCATAATGACGGCCACCGCTAAAAGTGTGGTCAGGTTTGCGACTGTAGCGGGTGATCTGAGCAAAAGCGGAATCTGTGATCTCATCGGCTCTGAGCTCAGCCAGGGTCCGGATATCGTAGCGAACATGCTTCCACTGAGCGGTAGAAATCTTGAAATAATTGGCGGTCACATCTTCTGCAATTTCCACCGCCTGGGAAACTACCCCGATTTGCGCTGAGTTGAACACGACCGTTTCCCTATTTGCCTTCAGCTTCTATTACCTCCTCCACCCAGCCGATAGCGGCAATCATTGCCGGAAATCCCACCGTAGTGAGGGCGAGTAGGAGCGCATGGTGAAGTTCTTCGCTGGTAGCCCCTTGCTCCAGGGCTTTGCGGGCATGGGATTTTACTGCCCCTGGTGAGACCGCGCCGACTGCAATCCCCAGGTTAACCAGATAGCGGGTTTTTGCATCCAAGGGCCCGGCCGACTGGCACTTGACCCCCAATTCTTCATAGAGCTTAACAACTTCGGGATACTGACTCTCAAACTTTTTGAATGGCTGAGGCAAATACATATCTTTCTCCTTTCATAGCACGCATAGCGCAAAGAGCATAGCGCATAGCGAATATCCAGCTATCAGCTAGCAACTGGCAGCCAGCAGCAACTGCTGATCGGCGGTAGAAATTTTTCTGCCAGCTGCAAGCTGTCCGCTGCCGACTGTACAATAGCGCTCTGCGCTTAGCGCTTTGCGTCTATCACTCCGGCCAAACTGGATCTCGTTTTTGCAGAAATGCGGCCATGCCTTCCCGTGCCACCGGCATCACCCCATTGACCGATATAACCTCACTGGCGTAAGCATAGGCCAGACGTTCC
>PPDG01000196.1 GCA_002899795.1 Desulfobacteraceae bacterium
AGTTCGCTCGCTAACCCCGCAGCAAGCTGCGGGGAATGCGCTCGCTGGTTCAGTTCATCCCTGCGTAGCAACTTATTAGGAGGTCGTTGCCATGATGATAACTCCGGAAAGTAAGAGCGTTATTCCTTTTCGTCCCCGTGATGCCAAGCGAGTTGGCAAAGGGTGCTACTACCTCGACCTGATCGTATGGCTCAATAGCGAATTCATTGAACTCGGGGACGAAGTAGGTTTCAATTACGGCTGCTGGGTCAACGGTTTTGGCGGTCTTACCGTCGGCGACCGGACGATGTTCGGACCCTACTCAATGGTTCACACCGCAAATCATGAGACCGACCCGAGCAAAACCCTTCTGGAACAAGGGCATATCAAACAACCCGTTTCGATTGGCAAGGATGTCTGGATCGCGATGGGAGTGATGATTTTGCCGGGGGTCACCATCGGCGACGGGGTCATTGTTGGCGCCGGAAGCGTGGTCACCAAGGATTTGCCCCCCTATACCCTAGCAGTAGGCAATCCCTGCAAAGTCATAAAGCAGAGGAAGTAACTCGGCTAGGTCGACCGGGCGCAGTAGTTTTATTTCGGCCGATTATCCATTTTCGTTCCTGTTTTAAAAAAGTGGATCTGCAACATGCATTTACTCTTTGTCCAACCGCAGCCCTGCATCCGTGCTCTCAAGTATGCAGAAGGGTTTCGCCAGATGGATTCGGACATTCGCATCTCGTTCGCCTATGTGGGCAAGACGCTTACGGAGCTCTACGGCCATGGCGATGAATGCTTCGAAGCCTGGTTTCGCCTCGGCGACAACCCGGCAGCAGAACTGCGAAACATTGTCGCCACAAATGATATCAGTCTCATCCACTCCCACAATGCACCCGACACGCTGACGAATCTATGCATCGATCTATTCAGGGGGGAGATCCCTATCGTCCACGACATCCACGACTTGATGAGTGCACGCAAGACAGCGTATGAGGACGGTTTAAATAGAACAGGCAATGGGGCGAACTGGCGCGAGGAGGAACAGCAAGCCATCGAACGTAGTGATGCCGTCATTACCGTCTCGGATACAATCTTCGACATCGTGCGATGGCGGGGTTATAGGTTGCCCGAGATTGCTCACGTCTACGCGAACTATATCCCAAAGCGTTTCATCCCAAAGACTCTCCCCCAAATCGACCGAAACAGTACTGACCGCCCAATGCGTATTGTATACGAAGGCTTCATAAGTACTAACAACGGCCACTATGACCTGCGCACCATCTTCAGAACCTTAGCGGCAGAGGGCTTTGAAGTGCATATCTATCCCTCGCGTGGTAATTCTGACTATCAGACCCTTGCCGACACAGTGCCCAACATCATTTACCATCCCAGTCTTGCACCAGAGAAGCTCTTTGAAGAAATCACCCAGTATGATTTCGGCTGGGCTGGGTTTAATGATACGCTAAACAAGGTCCATTTGGACACCGTACTGCCGAATAAGCTATTCGAGTACATTGCCTGCGGCTTGCCGGTCATCAGTTTTCCGCACAAGGCGCTCAAAAGCTTTCTGGTGACATACGGTGTCGGTCTAGTGATTGATTCAATATCTGGATTAGCCGAGCGACTGCGGGCTCCAGAAGCAGTTGTTGTGCGAGAGAATGTCCAGGGACTCCGATGGAATTTCACGGTTGAGGCAAACCTCGAATTGATTGTGAATATTTATCGGCAGTTAAACGGGGCGACCAGCTCTTTAGCCACCGACAGGCATTATATGGAAACGCAACCAGTCATCTCCACCGCAGCTAGATCAAGCCGTCAAACCTAATCGTTAATATGCAAACTCTCCTACTTTTTAAGTGGGGCTTTAACTTACATACTTTAATCTATACTCTGCCCCTTGAGACCGAGCTACAATATTTTGCGTTTGATGCTCTGAAAGTAAAGTTTATAGGAATATAATTTGCGCTTTGTCTCCTCCCCTGTAGCCCACCTAAAACCGCCTCAAGATTGCGCTTTCGCTTGACAGCGACCGACCACCTCGCCTAATCTGAAATGAGCGCAATCTCGCTTTCCCACTCATTCTCAAGCGATCATATTTTTGAGCCTGACCTGCCCTTTCCAAGCTCAATCTCACCACTTTTTTTGCTTGTCCTCTCTAATACTTTAAGGAGGTACTTGCATGGCTACCCAGGACTTCAAGCGCAAGCTCACCGCAATCTTAAGTGCTGATGCCAAAGGCTACAGCCGCCTTATGGCTGAAAACGAGGAAGCCACTGTCCGAACCATAACTGCTTTTCGGGAGATTGTTACCGAAGTCGTCCAGAAACACCGGG
>PPDG01000074.1 GCA_002899795.1 Desulfobacteraceae bacterium
CACCCCATAACCATGCTCTCCGGGTTCGTGCCTCCTGATCAGTTCGCGATCGTTTTGGATTACATCCAGCAAAAATGCTACGAAACCCAAATATCTTTCAACGAATTCGCAAAAAAAGGTAACTGCAACTAAGCCTAGGTCCTAGTTCTACATCGACACTTCCATGGCCATGTCATTCTGAGTGACCGGAGGGAGCGAAGAATCTCTGCCTGTGGGCATAGCAGTGGGCAAAGCGCGAGATTCTTCGTCGCCCCGCTGCAGCGTGACTCCTCAGAATGACACGAACTAGTTTCCGGATGGACACTAACGAGAACCCTCCTTACCTTTAAAACTCCTCTTGCCAAGCGGAAGTTTTTGTAAGGAAAGGCAAAACCGCTTGTGAAACTCTTAACTATCTGTAACTGCAAAGAAAAAACGTTCAGTGGACCAATTTAAGGGTTGACCGATTCAAGAAATCCTACTATTTTCAGAATTCGTTTTGATCTTCCATCAATCGTCACTAGATTGAAGCTCCCTGCAGCCCCGCTGAAGCGGGATCTCTGCTTCGCTCCGACAAGCTGCAGGGAATCTTCGAAATGTAAGGAAGTGATTCCATTTTATTGTAGTTCGCTCGCTAACCCCGCAGCAAGCTACGGGGATTGCGCTCACTGTAGCATTTTCAAAATACCTCTGGCAGAAAAACAATGTTAGTTGCTGTCCCTAAGGAAATCTATCCGGGCGAAAGACGAGTAGCGCTTATTCCCCAATCGCTTCCAGCCTTGACTAAGGCAGGGTTAGAAGTGGTAATTGAGGCAGGGGCCGGCGAGGGCATCTACAGCAAAGACGCCGACTTCGAAGCCCAAGGCGCCCGGGTGGAGCAAGATCGCCACCGCCTTCTTTCCCAGGCCGACATAGTCCTCATGGTTCGAGGGCCTGGATCTGACCCTGATTTTCCTGCCGCCGACCTGGATGCGCTCAAGGAAGGCACCACTCTCATTTCTTTCACCGAACCTCTGGCCCAGCCAGAAATCATGAAAAAACTGGCTGAGCGTAAGCTTACCGTTTTTTCTATGGAACTCATGCCTCGCACCACCCGGGCCCAAAGTATGGATGCGCTCAGTTCCATGGCCACCATAGCCGGATACAAGGCGGTGTTGGCTGCGGCAGATGCCTCCCCCAAACTCTTTCCCATGTTCATGACAGCGGCTGGAACTATCACGCCCTCCCGTGTTTTTATACTTGGCGCTGGCGTGGCCGGACTACAGGCCATTGCCACTGCTCGCCGTTTGGGAGCGGTGGTGGAGGCTTTCGACATCCGCCCAGTGGTCAAGGAAGAAGTGGAAAGTCTTGGAGCCAGATTTGTTCAGCTGGAAATGGAAGCAGAGGATGCACAAGATACAGCCGGCTACGCCACTGCCCAATCAGAGGACTTTTACCGGCGCCAGCAAGAACTCATGGCCGAGCGCATCAAAAACTCCGATGTGGTTATCACCACTGCCGCAGTCCCGGGAAAAAAATCTCCTGTGCTCATTTCAGAGGAGGTGGTGGCTGGCATGCGGCCAGGGTCGGTTATTGTGGATATAGCTGCCGACAAAGGCGGCAATTGTGCCGTGACCAAGCCAGGAGAAAAGATTGTTCATAAAGGCGTGATAGTAATCGGTCCACTGAATATTCCGGCAGACGTTCCCGTTCATGCCAGCCAGATGTATTCCAAGAACATCTCAACTTTTCTGCTTCATATGGTCAAGGAGGGCAAGCTGGAACTTGATCTAGAGGATGAAATTACCAAAGGGGCTCTGGTCGCCCATGCAGGCGAACTGGTTCATCAAGCCGTCTTGGATGCTTTGCAATAGAAAGATTACATCATGGAAGCTTTCATTATCTACATTACCGTCTTCGTTCTGGCCATTTTTGTAGGGTTCGAGGTAATCACCAAAGTACCTCCCACCTTACATACTCCTCTCATGTCAGGAGCCAATGCCATCAGTGGTATCACCGTGGTCGGGGCGATTGTGGCAGCGGGCTCCAAAGAATCTACCGTCGCCGCTATCCTCGGCTGTGTAGCGGTTATCATGGCTACCATAAACGTGGTGGGCGGCTTTCTGGTTACTAATCGGATGCTCCTGATGTTCAAGAAGAAAAAATAATGGGAATTAGCCTGATCAACATAGTTTATCTGGTTGCCTCGGTTTGTTTCATTCTGGGTCTCAAAGGTCTGGTGTCACCGCGTACTGCACCTCGCGGTAACATGATTGGTGCCTTCGGCATGCTGCTTGCGGTGGTGGCCACCCTGCTGGACCAGCACATCGTCACCTTCCAACTCATAATTATCGGATTAGTGGTAGGCGGAGCCATAGGCACCTACCTGGCCCTCACCGTAGAGATGACCGCCATGCCCCAAATGGTCGCGGCTTTCAACGGCTTTGGCGGTGGCGCTTCTGCGCTGGTGGCTGCCACTGCTTTGCTCGCCCCGGGTGATCTTAGCAATGTACCACCAACCCAGCTTTATGTGGCCACTGCGGCAAGTGGTATCATCGGTGCCGCCACCTTCACCGGCAGCATGGTAGCCTGGGCCAAGCTTCAGGGGGTGCTTAACTGGCAGCCCAAAAGCGATGTTTTACAGAAGATAATCAACGCAACCTTGTTCCTGGCATCCTTGGCTTTGGGAGCACTCGTGGTAATGAACCCCACGGGCCACTGGGCCTATTGGTTGCTCGTCGCTGTGGCCTCGGTTCTCGGTGTGATGCTTACTGTGCCAATCGGTGGCGCAGACATGCCGGTGGTCATCGCTTTGCTCAATTCATACTCTGGTCTGGCAGCTTGCGCCACTGGATTTGTGCTCGGCAATAACGTGCTCATCATCGCCGGATCTCTGGTTGGTGCCTCGGGACTGATCCTGACCAGCATTATGTGCAAGGCTATGAACAGGTCGCTGGCTCACGTGTTATTCGGCACCCTTGGGCCCACTGCAGAAACTGCCTCTGCTGATGAGGTGTACGGCGGCAAGGTCAAGAGTGCCAGCGCTGAAGAGGCGGCCATGATCTTTGAGACGGCACGTCTGGTGATAATAGTACCGGGGTATGGGATGGCTGTAGCCCAAGCGCAACATTCGGTGCGCGATCTGGCTAATCTCCTGCACGAGCGCGGCGTAGAGGTCAAATATGCCATCCATCCTGTGGCCGGCCGCATGCCCGGACACATGAACGTGCTGTTAGCTGAAGCTGACGTGCCCTATGAGCAGCTTTTTGCCTTGGAAGATATTAACGATAGTTTCCCCGAGGCTGATATTGCCCTGGTCATTGGCGCCAATGACGTGGTCAACCCATCAGCGCGTGAGGACACAACCAGTCCCATCTACGGCATGCCCATCCTCGATGTGGATAAGGCTCAAACAGTGATGATCATTAAAAGAAGTTTGAGCCCCGGATTTGCCGGCATCCCCAATCCACTCTTTGCCACTCCCAACGCTCTCATGCTCTATGGTGACGGCAAGGAAATGGTGCGAGAGCTCACTGCCGCCTTGAGAGAAGCGTAACTCCCCTCCTTGACCATATGAAATCACGTCTCTGCTTGTAAAACATGGGAACTTTATGGTATTGAAACTCATCAACCTTCTCATCGGTTCTTGCACAAGGACAATTCATTGACTTACCATCGCTCGATCCCCGTTCAGCATTCTATTCGGTGATGGAGTTGTTTCAGCCTAATCAAAGAGTATCAACTGGATAGAGGTGGGTCGCCTTGGTGCGGTCCCAGTAACCAACCAATACATTATAGAGGGAGGAACAACAGATGAAATTTCTAAAGCTATGCGTGGTGGCAGTGGCGGTACTAGTACTCGTCACGGCGAGTCTGGCTATGGCCGGCGAGACTTTAGACACTGTCAAGAAACGGGGCTATGTTATAGCCGGTGTGAACGGCGGTGTCTTTGGTTTCAGCATGCCGGACGATAAAGGAGTTTGGAAGGGTCTTGATGTAGACACGGCGCGTGCCATTGCCGCGGCCGTATTCGGCGATGCCGATAAGGTGAAGTATGTTCCGCTGACAGCGGTGCAACGTCTACCCGCTCTGCAAGCGAAAGAAATTGATGTACTGTGCCGGAATACAACCCAGACCTTGACGCGCGAAACCGCCAACGGTCTTAATTTCGCCCACGTGAACTTTTACGATGGGCAAGGATTCCTGGTGTCAAAAAAACTGGGCATCAAGAGCGGCAAGGAACTGGATGGCGCCACAATATGCGTCCTGCCCGGCACCACAACTGAGCTCAATGTGGCGGATTTTTTCAGAGCAAACAACATGAAGTGGAAACCGGTTGTGATTGAGAGCACTCCCGAACTTGCTAAGGCCTTTTTTGCCGGGCGTTGCGACATCTTGACCTCAGACCTTTCCCAGTTGGCCGCGACCCGGGCCGTTGCCCCCAACCCCGCCGAATATACCCTTCTGCCTATAGTTATTTCCAAGGAGCCTCTTGCCCCGGTGGTCCGTCACGGCGATGATCAGTGGTATGATATTGTCGACTGGACGGTTATGGCTCTCCTTCAAGCTGAGGAACTGGGCATCAACTCGAACAACGTGCATCTAAAGCTCAAGGACGCAAACCCAAGAGTCCAGCGTTTTCTAGGGGTGATCCCTGGTTTGGGCAAATCTCTCGGTCTTGACGATAAGTGGGCTTACAACATCGTCAAACAGGTGGGGAACTACAGCGAAATCTTTGAGGCTAATGTGGGAATCAACACCGCACTCGGACTCCCGCGCGGTGTGAATGACCAGTGGTATAAGGGTGGCCTGATGTTCGCTGCACCGTTTAGGTAAGCCGCATGTAAGGTGCCTCCTTTGGGGGGCACCTATTTTATCGATTTAGGAAGCATTCGAGCCAGAGTCTGACTGTGGCACAAGAAGTTACGGATTCCACGGAAATCGCAACGCCAGCCAAGATTCCATTCTGGCACGATCCCACCAAGCGGGCAATCATCTACCAGGTGGTTGTGCTGTCCCTTGTGGGAATGCTGGGTTATTATCTTTTCACCAATACCCAGGCGAACCTGGAACGACAAGCCATCGCCACGGGCTTCGGTTTTTTTGCCAAGGAAGCCTCTTTCGAAATTGGTGAATCCCCGATCCCCTATTCAGCGGCGGACACCTACGCCCGCGCTCTGCTGGTAGGCGTCCTCAACACCCTGAAAGTTGCCTTTATCGGCATCATTCTCACCGTTATCCTCGGCACTATCCTTGGCATAGCCCGTCTGTCTACCAACTGGTTGCTAGCGAAATTGGCAGGCGTCTATATTGAAGTCATGCAGGACATACCGGTGCTCTTGCAGTTGTTCTTCTGGTACTCTATTTCTTATGAAATCCTTCCATCCCCACGTCAGGCCCTGAACCCTTTCACCGGCGTGTTTCTGACCAATCGCGGCCTGATTTTTGCTGTTCCCGAAGCGCATCCTGCACACAGTTACATGGCTCTGGCCTTTCTGGCTGGCTGTGTGGCAGTCTGGGCCCTCAGCCGCTGGGCGAAAAGACGACAGGAAAAAACAGGCAAGCCTTTTCCTGTCTTTCTCGTCTCCATAGCTATTCTTTTAGGCTTGCCCCTAGCGGCCTGGCTGCTCGGTGGTGCGCCCCTGAAGATGGATGTCCCCGCACTCAGAGGCTTCAATTTTAAAGGAGGCCTCACCCTCAGCCCCGAGTTCGTCGCCCTTCTGTTGGGGCTGGTCTTGTATACTGCTGCCTTCGTGGCTGAAATTGTCCGTGCCGGTATCCAGGCGATAAGTAGTGGTCAAGTGGAAGCCGCCATGTCCATGGGCTTGAAACCAGCCCAAGTATTGCGACTTGTGATCTTGCCACAGGCCCTCAGGGTAATCATACCGCCATTGACCAGTCAGATGATGAATCTCACCAAGAACAGTACCCTAGCCGTTGCCATCGGTTTTCCGGATTTCGTCTCTGTGGCCAACACCACAATCAATCAGACCGGACAAGCCATTGAAGGGGTGGGTATGATCATGGTGGTGTATCTTTTCTTTAGCCTCAGTACTTCAGCTTTTATGAACTGGTACAACAAAAGGACAGCTCTGGTGGAGAGATAGAAGGTCTTATGGTTGATTCCAGCCAAAGCATACAAGCAGAACAGTTGAAACCACCCATTACTCGAATAGGAGTCATAGGCTGGCTTCGGGCTAATCTGTTTAACTCGGTTTTCAACTCATTTCTAACCATTGTGACCCTCTACTTTTTGTGGAAAATAGTACCGGCTTTCGTTCGCTGGGCCTTCATTGACAGCTCCTGGAATACCACCGGCGCAGCATGTAGGGCGGCCGGCGGCGCCTGCTGGTCCATCGTAGCCAAAAATTTTCGTTTTATCATATTCGGCTTCTTCCCATACGAGTCGCAATGGCGACCCTTGGTCGCCATGATTCTGCTGTTCATCTTGCTTTTGTTGAGCAGTAACAGGCGTTTCTGGAGAAAGTGGTTGGGCTATGCTTGGCTCATTGGTCTTTTTGCAATGGGTCTGCTCCTGAAAGGGGGCTTGTTTGGTCTATCTTCAGTGGACAGCACCAAGTGGAGCGGCTTGCCCCTGACGCTTCTTCTTTCTGTTTTCGGGCTGACGGCCGCATACCCTTTGGGAGTTGCTTTGGCTCTTGGACGCCAGTCCAGGATGCCTGCTATCAAGTCCCTCTGTGTAGTCTATATCGAAACAATACGTGGAGTACCGCTGATCAGCCTGCTTTTCATGTCCTCGGTCATGTTTCCCTTGTTTCTGCCGGAAGGGATCACTATCAACAATATACTCCGAGCTCAGGTGGCCATCATTCTATTCACTGCAGCCTACATAGCAGAAGTCGTCAGAGGTGGTTTGCAGGCCATAGGTCGCGGCCAGTATGAGGCTGCGGAGTCAATGGGGCTAAACTATTCCCAGAAGATGCGGTTGATTATTCTGCCGCAGGCCCTGAAAATTGTGATCCCGCCCACTGTAGGCATTCTCATCTCTGCTTTCAAAGACACATCCCTTGTGGTCATCATCGGCCTCTACGATCTTCTCAAGACCACGCAATCAACTTTATCCGATCCCAGATGGATGGGATTCAGCATCGAGGCCTATATTTTTATCGCCTTGATTTACTTTGCGGGTTGCTTTTCCATGTCCAGTTATAGTCGGCGTTTAGAACGAGAGTTGTACAGAGGGAATTGATCTTGGATAAAGTTAGGCAGAATCTTAAGATCCGAAGCACAAAGCACATTTAAAAAAGAGAGCTCAATGAACAACGAACTACAGAAAAATGGTGATGACCGGTCGCCTGGTGAGCCCATCGTTGAAATCACCGCAATGCACAAGTGGTTTGGCGACTTCCATGTGCTCAGAGACATTAATCTTACCGTACACAAAGGCGAACGTATCATCATCTGCGGTCCTTCAGGCTCCGGCAAATCAACCCTGATCCGTTGTATCAACCGGTTGGAGGAACATCAGAAGGGCAGGATTATTGTCGATGGCATCGAATTGACCAATGACCTCAAAAACATTGGGAAAATCCGCGAAGAAGTGGGCATGGTTTTTCAGCACTTCAACCTTTTCCCTCACCTTTCAATCCTTGAAAACCTCACCTTGGGACCGGTATGTGTGAGAAAGGTCCCCAAAGCAGAGGCAGAGGAAACAGCAATGTATTATCTGGAAAAGGTGCACATCGCCGAACAGGCCTTAAAATATCCCGGGCAGCTTTCAGGCGGCCAGCAACAGCGTGTGGCTATTGCCCGCAGCCTATGCATGAGGCCGAAGGTCATGCTGTTCGATGAGCCCACCTCTGCTCTGGATCCGGAAATGATCAAGGAAGTGCTGGATGTTATGATCGACCTGGCACAAGAGGGCATGACCATGATCGTGGTCTCTCACGAAATGGGTTTTGCCAAGAGCGCGGCCCACAGGGTTTTATTTATGGATGAAGGGGAAATTGTCGAGGAAAACATTCCAGTGGAGTTTTTCGAAAACCCCCAGCACGAGCGAACAAAACTCTTTCTAAGCCAGATTCTACATATGGAATAGTGCGGGCGGGGATAAACCCCGCCCCTACAATAAACTGTGGAGGGCTGCCCCCTAGACAACCATCCTATATGCTTTGCGTTTACTCATGAACCGGGATCGCAGCGGCTTTCTCCAGAATCCTGAGTGCTTCCTCCAGCCTTTGGCCATGAAAACTCTGGCTAATGGCTTCCCTGAGCATCTCCAGTGTGACTGGATCTCCTGTTTGAGCCAGCAAGGACAGGGCCGCAAGAGCCCTCTCCTTCTTCTTGATTCCTCCAGCCTTGAAATTTACTTCCAGGACCTGAGCATCGGTAGTGGGAATTTCAACTCCTGCCGCCAGAATAACTCGTCCCTCTTTTTCCATTTTCTGGAAGAGTCCCCAACACTTCCGAACGGGCTCTTCGGAAAGTGCTACGATCACGTCAGGTTTTCCTACCTCCGTGTAAGTAATTGCTTGGGGTGAAACAATAACCTCGGTGACAGACGGCCCCCGCATGACTGTTATGTTGTAGTCGTTCTTTTGAGTGACATTCATGCCAGCTAGAATGGCTGCCCGACCCAATAGGGTGCCTCCAGTTATCACCCTCTGCCCTGCGCTCCCTAAAAAAACCACCTCCCGTCGTTCCTTGACTGTTGGTTCGAAGGTCTTTTCAATACCTTGCCAGTCCACCCCGGCAGTATCCTTTGCGGCCTCTTCCCGGTAATAGCTGGAGTATTCTCTGCGGATATTAGTAGATACAACTCCCTGATATGGCTGCAGTTTCCCAATGGCCGACTCGATCTCTTTGGGAGACAGGGGGTTCTTTTTCATGTAACGGGCAGGGCAACCGCCCCATAGGTCTACAACTGCAAACCCTTCGAAGGAGATGGCCTCTACGAGGAGTTCCGGGAGATTCTTCCGGTAGACGGAAAACCGCGCCACAAAGGGAGCCCCGGCGCAAGCTGCAACATCACACACATCAAACGGCTTTTCCAAAAGATTGAGAAAACTGGAGGCCACGGATGCCTGTTCTGGTGTGGTGCAGGAAAACTGACCCCCGGTCATGCCGAAGTTGAAATTGTTCAATACCAGCAAGGAAAGATCCAGATTCCTGCGGCAAGCGGCAAGGAAATGTGCCCCACCTATGCCCAGTCCACCGTCACCCATGGTGACTATCACCTTGAGATGAGGTTGCGCTAGCTTGATCCCAGCTGCATAGGTAAGAGCTCGACCATGAAGTCCGTGAAATGCATGGGTCTTGAAAAAGGTGTCGAATAGCCCCGAGCACCCAATATCACTTACGATAACCACATCACTACCCTTGAGACCCATCTCTTTTAGAGCACGGTCTAGGGTATGGACACTGCGGTCGTGAGAGCAGCCCGGGCAAAAGACCGGGGGGCGATCGGGATTCAGGAGGCTATCCACGAGTCACCTCCTCTATGATTTCTGTGGGCGAGATCAGCTGACCAGACATTTTGCCATAAAAATCAACTCTTTGGTTGCAAAGAACTCTCCGGATCTCCTGGACGTATTGGCCCAGATTCATTTCCACTACGAGAATTCGTTCCACTCCAACCGCAGCAGCTTGCAGTACCTGCTCCGGAACCGGCCACAAGGTCTTCAAAACCAGGAGCGACACGGGAATATTTTGGTTTTCAGAAAGCTCAGCAGCTGCAGCTCTCGCGGCTCCAGCTGTTATCCCGTAGGCGACCAGCAAGGTGCGAGCCCCTTTTCTTTCTTCCAGATCGAAATAGGAAAATGATTCTGCCTTAGAATCGATTTTTCTTTGCAGCCTTTCAACCCCTGCCTGAATCTCCGAGGGATTCGTTGTAATGTATCCATCTGGTCCATGGGTGGAGGAAGTCTGTCTCACCAGAATCGGTCCGCCAATGGGAAGGAATGGCGGGACGTCCTCCCCAATTTTCACTTGAAAAGGCAGAAACGGACCGGCTTCATGCAGGGTACGATCTATAACTGCTGGCTTCTCTACTCTCTCCATATCCAAAGTCCCGCTGGTCATTCCTATCTCTTTGTTGGAAGCTATGATTACCGGGCAACGGAACTGTTCGGCAAGATTGAAAGCATGGACCGTCAGGGTAAAGCAATCACTCACATCCGCCGGGGCAAGGACGATTACTGGCAGGCCACCGCTGCATCCCCAGCGCATGAACTGCACATCGCCGTCTGCGCCCCGAGTGGCGGAACCGGTTGACGGTCCCTGACGCATGATATTGACAATGACTATTGGAATCTCCCCTGCAATGGCGAAGGAGATGTTCTCGCTATAAAGGCTGAGGCCTGGACCGGAGGTGGCAGTCATTACTTTCATACCGGCCATGGAAGCCCCAAGGCAGTAACCGATGGAAGCGATCTCGTCTTCACCCTGCAAGGCAATGCCTCCGGCTGAGGGAAGGGTGTCGAGCATTGCTGCAAGTAGATTGCTCGCGGGAGTGATGGGATATGAGGCAAAAAACCTGCAGCCGGAATGTATGGCCCCCATTGCCACCGCTTGGTTTCCGTCTATGAAAAGTAGGCCCATTTTCGTATCCCAACCTTTCAAAAATGGTTAATTAATATGCGCACCTAGTTCATTTGGCACCGCAAACAACAGGCAGGAGGCAGCTGGCAGCAAGCAGAAATACAAAGATTGTCTCTAATCTCTGCGGAAGTCTCTGGTCAAAGAAATGCAAAAGCTGCTACTCCTTTGGAGTCGCAGCTATAAAGATCTGGAACTAGCGTAGGATCTATCAGAACCGAATCTTTTCCGGCGGCCTTCGCTCCGGGACATAGGCGTGCGGAATCTTCCCTTGATTCCATTCTTGGCTGACATAAAGGTTGCAGTAACAACTGCCGTATTCCTCCACGTCAGGCTCACGGTAGACGCACGGACAAATGATGTCTTTGTCCCCTTCCCGGTCACCGCCAGCCAACCGACAGGGACACACCATATAGCCATAGCGTTCCTTGTTCTGCAACAGACCTTCTAGCAGCTCAAAGGTTCTCTCTTTGTCATTACTGAAATAGTAACCTTTGGGCTCTTGCACCTTCCGTAACATCTCGTACAGCTTTTCAATGTCCATTATTATAATCCCAGAGCTTCTTTGATCTCTTTTTCCTTGTATCCGACGATGACCTTTTCACCAATGATTATGGTGGGGAACGAACAATTTGGATTGAACTTTTTTATATCTTCCAGGATGGCTGCACGCTCTTTACCCTTAAGCAGGTCCACGTCGGTGAATTCATACTGAATTGTGCACTCGTCGAGTAGTTTCTTGACAGATTTACAATGACTGCAGGTACTGAGTGAATACATCGTTACAGAATTTTCCGCCATAACACATCCTTTCTTTTCAATAATCTGTTGTGGATCAGGAGCTGACTGGCTGGAATTTTGCCATAGGTCACAGACAAAGGCAACTGACTTCTCGCTCCTCCTGACAAGAATCTGATACAAAAGGTTGCGACATCCCAAAATGTGTCAGCCTATTTACCGTCTTCAGCCCCAATGAGTGGTAGAACTTTATCGATTTGGAAAAAAACTAAAAATTTCGACTCCTTTTCATCGCTAGAAGATCTCTTTCTCCGCAGTGAATAGAGAAGCTCACTGTCCTGCTCTTCTCTCGTCTTGGTTAGAAAAAGTCTCTTTCCTGCAAAGCCTCCTCCTGATTCCATGAACAGGTAAGCTGCATGAGAATTGGACTGCAGGTTGTGATGGCTCAAACGGTCACGCATGATGAAAGCAATCGTCTCATCGTCATCCATGAAATGGGGGGTGGCATAAATAGCAGCATCCACCCTGCCATCTGCATCGGCCGTAGCCAACACGCCGCGACCTTTAACAGATTCAAAATACTCTCTTAGTGTCATTTTTATACCTCCAATATCTGGATACTGGATCCTTGGTTCTAGATGTTAGATGCTGGATGCATCCTTAATCCCTCAATCCCTCTATCCCTTTTATTGCTTGCTTCGCCAACTCACTCACCAGATAGGTACGCTCGGTACCGTTTAAATAGAGAGTGACTTCAGCATCATCACCCTCCAGGATCTCTAAACTGGGCTCGGCTTTTCCGGCGTCGAGCAATCCTATGGTCCAGGCCGCAAGTCCTCTTAGAGTAGCATCCTTGGATGACAGAAATGGGTGTAGATGGGGTACTGCATCTTGCAGCAATTCGGGACTCGTCTGGGCCAGTCTGCCCAGTCCCCACAGGACACCTTGCTGCAGAGGTTCGTGTTCCAAGAAATTACCGTCTTCACGGATGTATGATACGAGAATATTAACATATTCCCTGGCCAACCCTTGGTGCCGCGCCATGACCTCACCCATGGTCTCCGGCACACCCCAGCCAATGCCACCAGACTCATCATTCAAGTTCCAGATCATCCGCCGCATCACCACCCTGGCCGATTCCATGTCGTCTTGAGCGAGATTTGCCACCACTGCTCCCAGGGCCGTGATAGCGCGCCATTTAGTCTGCGGCTCGGTGCTGCACAAACAGGAAAATAGCGGATTAATCACCCGCCGCGCAGGGCAGGAACGGAAGGTCTCCAATACTCCAGCGAAATCGTCCGCTTTCAGCAGATCAATGATTTGCCGTTTGAACTCCCGGCCCTTCAACTTTTTGTCAAGCTTCTCCATCTTTTGAATCGCTAATATTATTTAGATTGTCATTTTCAGACTTCATGCGCATATCTGCTCATATAAACACGGTTTTCAAGAGATGCAACCTGGTATATCAACAGGTGCATTCAGCTTCCTTCCTGCTCTGATAAAAATTCCATTGATCTGGTAGCCCCTCGTGTTGACTGAACTTGGGATCATGCATATCTTTTTGCCATTAAGCTTTCTAACCTCAGAATGTTGATGGGAATAAATGAACCCCAAAATGGTTCCACCAAGTTTCCTATTGGACGGACTGGTATTTTTGTAAAAAGGCGATTTAGTTGAGGACGAAACATGGCTTGCCTACCATCTGACGACATTTTAGGGTCAACTGGAGTGTCAGTCCTCCTCACCTTGACTATTGCCACTACCCTTGAGGATGTGGCCCAGAAAACAGGGCTGCCCCTCTTTCGTGTGCGAGGTACCGTTCGGCGACTCCTGGAAGCCGGATTCACGCATCAAGTAGGTCAGATGTACGAGATAACACCCGCGGGAATTGAAAAACTCGAACAAAAAGAGAAAAACTAGATATCGACGATATTAGTTTATAGTTATGAACGTTCCTGCAGAACGTTCATAACTATGAGCGTTGATATGACCTGGCGATTGCGCTATACTTGCACTTCATTTTATCGATGGCGATCACACAAGAGGAGAGTTAAATGCCGACCAAAGAAAATCTTATCAAGATCTACGAGTATGCGCTCAATCAAGAACAAACTGGTATGAGTTTTTTCCAGACCTCCCTAGGCAGAATGGGAATTGGTGCTGCAGTAAGTGCTTTCAAGCGGTTGGTCGAGGAGGAGGAGAAACACATTCTGTTCATCAGCCGCATTATCGACAATCTGAAATCTGGAGCAGACATAGACATCGCGAAAGTGCAAGAATTTGTTATGGAACCTACAAATTATTTCGATGAGCGGGCCAAGTCCGAGTTCTTGCAACAGTGCCTTGAGGGATCCATGGTTCCGGACGTCACCGTCTTCAATACCGCTTGGCTCATCGAGAAAGATCTCAGTGAGTTTTACGAAAATGCCGCCAGAAATACCGAAGGTCCTGCCAGTGAGACCTTTGGCATGCTTGCCCGCTGGGAAAAAGCCCACGAAAAGTTCTTCAAAGAATACCGCGATAAACTTTCCGCTGTTTACGCTGGAATGCCTTGGGGAGGCTAGTACAGCAGGCAGCCTTTCGACCCTTCGACAAGCTCAGGGCAGGCAGGCTCAGGACAAGCTTGCAGCAAGCAGCTGGCAGAATAAGACGAAACAGAACGGGCGGGGTTCACACCCGCCCTTTTATTTTATCTAGTGCATCTAAGTTTGTCTCTTTACGTTAGAGGCAAGCTGGGCTATCTGTGTTCCCAGGTACACACACTCTTTCCCCTCGATACAGGCATCGGCATCTTCTGGTTCCAAGTGGGTCGAAAGATGCTGCTCTCCGTGTTTCAAGTCCACAACCCAAGCCTTTTTTGACTCATTATAATTAACCTCAACATCGATACCGCATTCGCCTATGTCCGGATAAATTGACTTGATTTTGTCACATAGCTCATTCTTGTCGTGCATGGTTTCCTCCTATTTCAGTAAGCAGTGAGCG
>PPDG01000007.1 GCA_002899795.1 Desulfobacteraceae bacterium
CCGGCGAAAGCCACTTCAGGAAAGTCATCGGGTGGATACTGGCCTGGGGTCACCGCACTACAGATAAATTTGGCTGAATGAATTATCATGGTATTAAGCAAAGCGCATAGCGCATAGCGCATAGCGTTAGAGGTGGCTGCAGAAGTTATGCCTAATCTTAACGTGGGGATTTGAGGCTTTGACTGTATCTCTTTCAGATATATAAAAAGTGCATTAATTCCTTTTGTACTATGTAAGACGCTCTGCGCTATGCGCTTTGCGCCATGCGATCTTCCAGATATTGCTCCAGTCGGTCCATACCCTCGGCGATGTTCTCCAAAGAATTCGCATAGGTAAAGCGGATATATCCCTCACAGTTCGGGCCGAAGTCAACTCCTGGAGTAACACCTACCTTGGCATTGTGGAGGATATCAAAGGCCAAACTGTAGGAATCGCTGCTGAATCGCTTTGCATTGGCCAGCACATAAAAGGCCCCGGTGGGCTCCACAGTAATGCCAAAGCCCATCTTTTTCAGCCGCTGGATCATGTAGCGTCTCCGTTCATCATAGGTGCTAACCATGCGTGCCACCTCTTCGGCTGCTTCTTCATTCCGCAGGGCTTCCACTCCGGCCCACTGAGCCATGGCACTGGCTGAAATAAAAAAATTTTGCTGCATCTTCTGCATGGGCCTGACGAAACGGGGAGGTGCAATTACATAACCGAGACGCCAGCCTGTCATGGCGTATAATTTGGAGAAACCGTTCAGCACGAAAGATTCGTCGGTATATTCAAGGATGGTATGTTCTTCGCCCTCATAGACCAAACCGTGGTAGATCTCGTCGGAAATCACCATAGGGCCAAGTTTGGCGATTTCGGCCATACGCTCTGGCGATAACAGGTTTCCAGTGGGATTGGCGGGTGAGTTGATGAAGATGGCTCGGGTACGCGGCGACACCATCCTGCGAATCTCTTCGGGCCGAAACTGAAAGCCATCTTCTTCGGCCACAGGAACCCGTACCGGAATCCCGTCAACAAATCGAATAAAGTTTGGGTAGCAAGCATAATGGGGGTCGGAAATGATTACCTCATCACCTGCCTCCAGCAAGGCACCAAAAATCAATAACATGGCAGGTGATGTACCTGAGGTGACAATGATCTGCTCCGGAGTGATCTCGACCCCGTAGCGCTTTAGATAATTCTCACAAATGGCCTGCCGCAATTCCAGGAGTCCCTGGCTGTGAGTGTAGTGAGTTTTCCCCTCTCTTATGGCTCTTTCACCGGCAGCGCGGACACAGGCTGGAGTATCGAAATCTGGTTCACCCACTTCCAGATGGATCACGTGCTCACCTTGACTCTCGAGCTCCTGGGCGCGCTCGAGCACATCCATAACTATGAACGGTCTGATTTCTTCGGCACGTTTGGTTATCATCATTAAATGCCTAAAGTGAGCTAAAATGTCTAAAGTGTCTAAAATTGGTGATTGGTTAGGGGTAGTAGGTCATGGGTAATGGGTCGTTTAAATTGCTAAAATCGTTGAAGTCGTAGAAATCGTTAAAGTCGTCAAGGCAGTTCATAGCGACAGATCTCCCGAATAACGAATAACTAATAACGGATAACGATACTGACGGCTGATGGCTGACCGCTGACAGCTGTTCTTAAATTACCTTATAGAGTGGATATTCGATAATGCCCTCGGCACCACGCTTCATGATGGTGGGGATGAGTTCACGCACCTGATCCTTGTCGACCACAATCTCAATTGCCAACCACTTGCTCTGATAGAGGTGTGATACAGTGGGGGCATTGAGGCTGGGCAGAACTTCCATGACATCCCCTACTTTGTCTTCAGGTACGTTCATTTTGAGACCAACCATATTCTCAGCTCGCAGCGCTCCCTCCAGAAGGAGGGCGATCTGCTCAATCTTTTCCCTCTTCCATGGAACGTCCCAAGATTCCAGGTTGGCGATCAGTTGGGTGTTCGACTGCATAAGTTCTTCAACGATACGCAGACCGTTCGCCCGCATGGTGCTTCCGGTTTCGGTAACCTCCACGATAGCATCGCATAAGCCGTCAATGACCTTGGCCTCAGTGGCTCCCCAGGAAAACTCCACCTCCACATTAATACCCTGCTCCTCGAAGTAATGCCGGGTGAAGTTGGTAAGTTCAGTGGAGATCTTTTTGCCCTCCAGGTCGGCAAGTTGTTGGATGCTGGAGTCCATGGGAACTGCCAGTACCCATCGGGCAGGTCGTTGACTTACTTTGGAGTAGACCAGGTCCGTCACCACCTTTACCTTTGAACCGTTCTCCAGTGTCCAGTCCCTTCC
>PPDG01000022.1 GCA_002899795.1 Desulfobacteraceae bacterium
ACTCACGGATGTGCGGACGGTTTATCAGAATGGACAATGGCACGTTGTGCTCACGGGTTCTAAAGCTATGACCTACAGAGCCCTTAAAGTGGTTGATCCTCTACGACTAATTGTGGATCTGATAAACACCTTGAACAAAATGCCCCCATGGCCATTTGTATTAAACAACGAAGTCATCGGCACAGTCACAACCGTACAGCTGGTTCGGGAGCCTCAACCCCGAACCCGAGTCGATATTAGCTTGACCAGAGATGCCCCTCACAAAATCACCCGCAGTGGAGAAAAGATTTGGATCAGCTTCGATACAACTCAATCCAAGATAGAGGTCGAGCCTAGCCGGACTGAGCCTGTTGCTAAACCAAAGGCTCAGCAACCTCCGGTGACAAAGGAGGTAGCCACACCTGAGTCTTCTCCAAAAAAGCCAACACCTGACCCTCCCCCTCCACCCTTGGAGAGAAAGTCTTTACCTCCAGCCAGCAAAGTCTTGAGCGTTCTCCAATCAAAAATGGACGAGGAGCTGAGATATGACATTATTGTTGACGGAAGCCTTGCCGATTACGTGGCCTTCCACTTAACCAATCCACCAAGAGTGGTAGTGGATCTAATGGGAGTTAAATCCACCGTGGTGGAAAAGGCTCTGAACTTTGATGGGCCATGGGTTAAGGGGGTACGGTTTGGTGTGTACACTAGCAAGGTCCGAGTGGTTTTTGACATAATCCCCGAGGCGGGACTCCCGTACGACATCATCTCAGAGGAAGGCCGACTGGTGGTCTCCTTCAAACCAGGTTCTGGGTTTCCAGCTCAATAACCTAATCAAAAGTTGGAAGTTTCTCACTCTGGGTTCAACCCCAGATATTGTAGCAGGCTCTCAAAAGTGAAAGTGTGGATTAAAGTATGTAATCTACACTTCCAGAAGACAGGTATGGATTGGCAGCTTCCGAGGCGCCTGCCTCCTTGGGGGACCTTCCACCTCAGATCGCTGGCTCGCTTTTCCTGTCATTTCCTTGCTTCAGCTCGGCTCTGACCATCAACGCCAATAAGACCGAAGTCGAAATGATCGCTCTCAACGAATAAATGGTGGCCAAAACGCCTTTGCTCGAAAGCAATGAAATGCATGGAGCCAAAAACAGGCCGATCCAAGCAGCAAATGATTCGGTGTTCTCGTTGGACTTCCATATCCTGCTTATCACCGGAAAATAGGCGATGACGAGAATAACCTGAATCGAAACATGGGACACAACGTGCTGCTGAGAGATAACCCAGAACATCACGATGGCCAAAACTGCGATTAGGCAGCCGAGATCGAACCTGTTGAATCGAGTGCTTCGGTCACCGAATATGAATATGAAAACTGAAACTGTTACCACCAAGACAAGATCCGAGGTATTCAGGATATTGTCGAGGAGACTGTAGTCTCCTGCAGACAGATAGGTGACTAAACTGCCAGCCACCGCGATGGAGAAGAAAACCCACATGGCCAAGGCGGGCCTAATCCTCTCTTTCCAGATCAGCCAACAATATCTCATCAAGATAAAGAGGTTAATCGCTACAACGGCAATGATCGAGGTTTCTCTCACCAAAATCCTCCCAACCTGCCAAACTCCCACCCCGCACCGGATCGTAATACAAAACTACCATTTTGGGCAAAAGAAAAGCGGAGTCGAAGCTCCGCACTTCCTCAGTTCACCCCGATATATCGTAGCAGTATCTTAAGGGCAAAAGTGTAGATTAAAGTATGTAATCTACAGTCTTGCATTTACAGAATTGCCCGCCTGAGTCCTGTAGATCACTGTGGAGCGCTTGTTATGGACAGTCTTACCCGTAGTTGAGTGATGAAAACAAAACCTGTTCTCTCCACTCTATTATAATCTCTGACCGAGCCTGTGGGTGCTTTCCAAGTAAAAACATAGTTACTAGACAGGTCAATGGCACTAACAAGTTTTCGTTGGGAACATTATGCATTACTGCGTACGCAGCAAAAATTGCTAAGAAAAGCTGAAAAAGTAAAAAGGTCATTCTTCTCATGCTATATCTTTCCTGCTCCTGCTCATCTGCCCAGTATGATTTGCCTTGGCTTTTGACAATCATGTTTGCTACGACCAGAAAGCCAAATGCTGCAGCCACATAGAAGACGACTGCGTAGGCCGAAAAGAACATGGCGAACCTCCAGTTTTTTCTTCGGTAAAAATGCAAAGCCTATGCCAACAAAAAAGCGGAGCCGAAACTCCGCAGTGTTCTTTGAAAAATGAATAGTCCTACATTTTGTGGCTTGGTCTAAATAGCAAAAGTGTGAATTAA
>PPDG01000066.1 GCA_002899795.1 Desulfobacteraceae bacterium
CGCGACCTTTTTCATTATCCGTATGTTGGCTTGGTGTGGGATGAAAAGGTCAATATCATCCGGTCCAAGCTGGTTTGCGGTCAGAGCCTCCTGGGCCACATCAGTCATTGAAAGAACCGCATGCTTAAATACCTCGTTGCCCTGCATGCGAATACAATAGTCTCGTCTCTCAGCCATCTCTGCACTAGGAGGATAGACAACCCCCCCACCGGGGATATGAAGCAATTCCCAAAGACGGCCATCCGAATGCAAGTGGGTAGATAGAATGCCTCGGTCCCCGTCATTAGTACCGCTAAGCACAACAGACCCTGCAGCATCACCGAAAAGCACGCAAGTATTTCGATCCTGCCAGTCTGTAATGTAAGAGAGGAGTTCGGCTCCGATGGCTACCACCTTGCTCTCCGGCTTATCTTTCACAAATTTATCCGCAATGGTCAGGGCGTAGACGAAACCGGCACAAGCCGCATAAACGTCAAAACCAAAAGCGTTGGAAGCCCCCAGATGCTTTTGCACCAATGCACCTGTATTGGGCATAATCATGTCCGGCGAAGTGGTACTCACCACGATCATGTCCACTTCCTCAGCTTCTACCCCTGCCATTTCCAAAGCCCGCCGGGTCGCTTCTGCGGCAAGTAAAGAAGTGGTGTCGCCTTCCTCTGCTATATGGCGCTGTTTGACTCCCGTACGGCTGGAAATCCATTCGTCTGAAGTGTCTACCATGGACTCCAGATCCTGGTTGGTGAGAATTTTCTTGGGAACCGCTGACCCTGTTCCTAAGATTATGCTTCGATTCACGATAGCCCCTCCTCCACACTTACCCACAATTCCTCTCGGACCGGACCGTCCGGTCCGCACTCTGAGCAAAAAAATAAACGGCTGGAGACTACCTCCAGAAACCGTTGGGGTCGCTTACTTCTCCTCCTCTGTCTGGATAACCTCCCTCCCCTTGTACGCTCCACAGCTCTGGCATGCGTGATGCGGCAACTTGGGTTCGTTGCACTGAGAACAAAGGGAGAGCGATGGCGGCTCGAGCTTGTAGTGCGTTCTCTTCTTTCTTGATCTACTTTTTGAGTGACGTCTCTTAGGAAGAGGCATCCGATACGCTCCTTTTCTAAAAAGGCCGCCTGGGCGCGGCTAAGAATTGTCTATTTTTCTAGCTTCACAGATCGAAGTACATCAAAGGCGGAAGTTGTCTCTCTCTTTTCGCATTTACATGCTTCACGGTTCAGGTCTTCACCGCAACCGGAACAGAGCCCTTGGCAATCCGGTTGGCATATTGGCTGCTGCGGCAGAGCCAGGAAGATTTGCTCAGCGACGATTAGGTCTACATCTATGGTGACACCGTCAAAAAATCCCTTGTCCAGATCTTCAGGTCGAAGGTCAATCTCTTCCGGAGTATCTGCCGATAAAGGGTGCAGCAGCAGCAAATCTATGGGTTCATCCAACTTCAGGACGTAATCCTGCAGGCATCTACTGCACCTAAGGCGAACTGCTCCTTGCACCTGACCGTTCAGCTTGATCTGCTCCGCCTCTGGGACAAGCTCCAGATCAACGTTAATGGGTCGGTCCAGGGCTATTTCATCCGCATCTTCTCCTGAACGTATCCTGGTAGAAAACCAGGCTTCAGTTTCGTGGAAGTGCAGCACCCTGCCGGAATCTGAAAGCTCATCCACCCTAACTTTCAAAGATCATCATCTCCTAAACTGTTACTTTCGTAAAGATTGAACTCGTAAGTATAAAAAAAGCCTTTGATTTGTCAAGCACTTTGTGGGCGCTTGCGCCCAGCTGGCAGCTAGTTGGGTAACTACTTTACCCTTGACTTTAGTGAATCTATGGTCTATTTCTTTTGCTTCGTTGGGGGATCGTCTAGAGGTAGGACGCATGACTCTGGCTCATGCTACGGGGGTTCGAATCCTCCTCCCCCAGCCACTACTGTTGAACGTTATTGGTTATTGGTTATTAGTTATAGGAAAAACATCAGCCGCTATTCTGCACATCTATCAATTGTGAGACATTATTCCGAATATCTTTCTCCTACGACAGTTAACTTATAACTGATAACTAATAACATATAACTCGGTATTGCGGTCCCATCGTCTAGTGGTCTAGGATATCGGCCTCTCACGCCGAAGACACGGGTTCGAGTCCCGTTGGGACTGCCATCTATCAATAAGTACGGGGGGTTACAGAGGAGGGTGCCCAAAAGGTGCCCAAATCGCAACCCCCCTACCCTTTTTGAGCAGCTTTCAAGTTTTCCTCTGCCCTGCCCATCGCCTCCTCGAAAGC
>PPDG01000624.1 GCA_002899795.1 Desulfobacteraceae bacterium
AGCACAATCCGTGTTGCTAGTGAACCCACCTCGATCCGCGCAAGAGTTTATATTGCATCCCTTAATTCACACTCGACTGGAATCTAATCTGGCACAAGATAGGGTAGCTAAGTCTCATGAGGTAGGAGGAGGGATTTTTAATACTCCTCTATTTCCCGATGAAACACTGCCTTATCGTAGGCTGCCAACACATCCTTTTTGCTCAACGTACCGATTACCTTCCTGCTATCATCATCTGCCACCACCGGGAGTTGAGAAATTCCTCTGCTGCCCATTTCCTGGAGGGCAAGCTGGATGTTGTCTGAAGGACGTATGGTAGTGACGTCTGTTGTGGCCACATCTCTGGCAATAACTAACTGTTTCAGGGATGCCTCCTGAAGCACGGGTCGGATGTCGCGAAAGGAGATAATACCTATTAGTTCATGGCTTTCACTGACCACGTGCAGATAGGAGACATCTTGTGTTTTTAGACAGTTAATTACATCCACTAACTGCATACTTTCTGGAACAGTCACCACCTGATCGTTCATGATGTCTCGAACCTTGATAGCTTGCAGGATATTCTGTTCCCAGCCGTGCGAGATCTCTATACCCCTGCGAAACAGCTTGATTGTGTAGATGGAACCGCGTTTCAAAGAAGTGGTAATGATCGTACTGAGAATACAGGAGATCATCAGGGGTAAGATAATCTTATACGTAGCAGTCAGTTCGAAGATAATGATGATGGCGGTGATGGGCGCATGGGTGGTGCCTGCAACTACGGCTCCCATGGCTACCAGGGCATAGGCGCCGGAATTGGCGGTGAGCAAAGGAAAGAACTCATGCACCCACCAGCCGAAAAAGCCGCCGGTCATGGCGCCGATAAACAGGGAGGGTGCAAAAATCCCTCCTGAGCCGCCGCTGCCAATAGTAACTGAGGTGGCAAGTATTTTGATAAAGACCAAAGTGAAAAGAAGCAGAGCTGGCAATTGGTTCTTGAGTGACAGGTTAATAGAACCGTAGCCCACTCCGAATACATAGGGCCATTTCCAGAGCAAACAGCCGAGCATGAGACCACCAAGTGCAGGCTTTAGATAGTCTGGAATCCTTAGTGCCTCAAAAAGATCTTCGCATTTATACAAGCTGAAAATGAATAATAGCGCAACGAAGCCGGCAGCGACGCCCAGCAGAGGATAGAAGAGGAATTCCCAAAGGGAGACCAATGTGTAGGTGGGGATGATAAAAGCTGGAAAATCACCTAAATAGTAACGTGAGATGGTGGTGGCAGTTACCGAGGAAAGTACCACCGGGGAAAAGGTGGCGAGGCCGAAATCGCCCAAGAGTACTTCTACGGCGAAGAGTGCCCCGGCAATTGGCGCGTTGAAGGTGGCAGCAATCCCGGCAGCGGCTCCACAGCCCACGAGAGTCCTTTGCCGGAGGTGGGGCGCCTTGAGTATCTGTGCCAGACTTGAGCCAATGGATGAGCCGATCTGGACAATAGGGCCTTCCCGACCCACAGAACCACCAGAACCAATGGAAATGCCCGAAGCCAGGATTTTAACCAGAGCCACCCTCGGTCGAATGCGCCCCCCTTTGAGGGCAACGGCTTCCATGACCTCCGGCACCCCGTGTCCCTTGGCTTCGCGAGCGCCAAAGTAAATGATAGGGCCAACGACGAGACCGCCCAGGGCGGGCAGGCCGATTTTAAGATAGACCGGCAGGGTGTGAGCAAAGGTCAAGATATCGTGGGTGTTCTGATAAAAACAGAATTGTGCGACCTTGATGGCGTAGCGAAAGAGAAGGGCACCGTAGCCTCCGAGAATGCCGATGAGAATAGCGAGAACCGAGAGATAAACATGTTGGTGCAGACGCCATTTGCTCAGAGCATGTGCAATCTTCTGAGAGGCTTTTGCAACCATAATAATAGTATAGCAAATAACCCTTCAGAACTGCAAAAATGTAGATTACATGCTTTAATTCACAGTTTCAGGCCTAGAGACCATAGTACTGCATATTGGGACGGGGCAAAAGGGGCGTGACTGTGCATTGAAGTATGTAAACTTTAAGAAAGATGTTAGGAAAGACTACATACTAACGATTTAACTCTGCCAAAATCTCTGCCCGCCCGCCCGAGATCTATGGCGCACTTCACCGCTTTCGCTGCACCGTCAAGTTTGGTGTGCATACCCGAGCCGTACTTGCCACCTTGGGACGGCTTGCTCTGGACGACTACTCAGGGCAGAGCGGCGATGATCTTTCGGTATTCGTCTTCTGTAAAGGCGCGGCAGCTTTCGGTGCGAACTGA
>PPDG01000146.1 GCA_002899795.1 Desulfobacteraceae bacterium
ATGTCACCAACCCCTGGACAAGACGACCGAAGACACAGAAACGGTTCTTTATGCTGACTGGCATTACCAGCATAGCCCCGTACTGGTGCGTCGCACTGCCAGTGAAGGGCAAGTTGCATGTACAACCTTGCATGCTTATAACGATCCAGCTTTCCAACAGATTCTTTACCGATTGTTACGGTTGCTAGCCGGGCATTTCGAACCCCATCGAACCTATGGGGTTGGGCTATTGGGCTACGCTCAGTCTGTGGGTCAGCCTCACGGCCTCGGAATCGAGGCCACACCTGGTTT
Organism: Desulfobacteraceae bacterium; assembly: GCA_002899795.1. Classification (GTDB taxonomy): domain Bacteria; phylum Desulfobacterota; class Syntrophobacteria; order BM002; family BM002; genus BM002. The sequence goes on from PPDG01000146.1 coordinate 292, forward strand.
GATCCTACGTGCAGCCTGCGATCTCGATAAGGAACGGCTCAGGCAGGCACAACAGGATTTTCCCGAGGTGAAGACTTATGATTCGGCTGAAGGTTTGGCAAAGGATCCTGAAGTCGATGTGGTCATAGTGGCCACGCCGCCCAATACCCATGCCGATTTGTCTTTGAAAATGATGGCGGCAGGCAAACACGTAGTCTGTGAGAAGCCCCTGGCATTGAATAGTAAGGAAACCGCCGCCATGGTGGAGATGGCTGGGAAAAAACACGTACTTCTCAGTTGTCACCAAAACCGGCGGTGGGACGTGGATTATTTGGCGATTAAACAGGCTTTAACCGACGGCCTGATTGGCGATCTCTTTTACCTGGAAACTTTTGTCGGTGGCTTTAACCATCCCTGTGGTTACTGGCATTCGCATGATGCAATCTCAGGGGGCACCACGTATGATTGGGGCGCTCATTACCTAGATTGGGTGGTAAGCCTAATCCCAGAGCGAGTAACGGCAGTAATCTCCACTCGCCAGAACCGTGTTTGGCATGACGTCACGAACGCGGACCAGGAGAGAATACAAATAAGATTTGCCGGGGGTCTGGAGGCGGAATTCATCCATTCCGATATTGCCGCCGTGCGCAAGCCAAAATGGTATGTGCTCGGGACTAAGGGTGCTATTGTCGGCCACTGGCGAGATGTGACCTCTTATGAAATTGACCCTATAGTTTATTTCCATGAGCACGATATCCCTGCTACTGAAATGGTGCCGGACCTGACTCTTCACCACCGGCACCATTCTGGACAGATTGTGGCCCAGAAACTTGCTTTACCCGAACGGGAGCACTATCTTTTTCACCGTAACCTGGCAGATCATTTGCTGACAGGAGAGCCGATAGTAGCCCCACTCGAGGACTCGGTGCGGGTGGTGGGGATTCTGGAAGCGGCGGCGAGGTCAGCCGCCAAGGGTGGTACGGTAGAGGTACTGAATGACTAAGCAAGTAAAGTGGGGTGTGTTAGGAAATGCCGAGATTGCCCGAGTGTGTGTTATCCCGGCCATACAAAAATCCCGAAACGGTATGGTTCATGGATTTGCCACCCGGTCACCGAAGAATGCCAGGCAAACGGTAACCGATAACAACATTCATCATGTCTACTCCACCTATGATGATCTGTTGGCCGATCAGGATATTGACGCAGTCTATATCCCACTACCCAATCACCTGCACCACCCGTGGACCTTGAAAGCCCTACAAGCAGGAAAACATGTTTTGTGCGAAAAACCTCTCGCCTGCGATGAGGCTGAGGCTCAAGAAATGGTAGATGCGGCTGCGGCTGCTGGTTTACTGTTGATGGAAGGGATGATGTATCGCTTTCACCCAAGGAGCCAGAGCATTAAGCAGACGGTTACCAAGGGAGAAATAGGGAGAGTTTCTTTGGTGCGATCTGCCTTTTGTTACAAGATGGACGAGGAATTGCTGGCAAGCGGTAACAATGCCCGCTTAAAACCAGAAATGGGAGGCGGTGCTCTGCTGGATGTGGGGTGCTACAGTGTCAGCGTGGCTCGTTGGTACATGGGAGCAGAGCCGACTGAACTGCAAGCACAGGCTGTGTATCATTCCAGCGGCGTTGATATGCACTTGGTAGCATCGCTACGATTTCCTGAAAATGGACTTGCTACTTTGGAAGCCAGTTTCATTTCGTCAATGCAGCAGACATACTCCGTGGTGGGGAGCGAAGGGGCCATCGAATTGCCTCACGACGCTTTTATCCCATGGGAAAAAGATGCAGTTTTCTCGATGCGCGGTAAAGACCAGGAGGTGGGGAAGAAACATGTGACGCCCGGTGCCGATGAATATCTACTCATGGTGGAACATTTCTCCGATGCGGTTTTGGCAAAGACGGAACTGACTATGCCCCCGGAGGAAAGTATTCGCAATATGCGGGTACTGGATGGACTGGCAAAAGCAGCAAAAACTGGTGAAACAATCAAGTTGTAGAGA
>PPDG01000599.1 GCA_002899795.1 Desulfobacteraceae bacterium
GCCCAGCCATGGGGCTCTTTGGCCCGCTGAATCAGGACGATCCCTTTGTCTTCCAGCTCAATGATAATGTCTACTGTGGGAAAGGGATTTCTGTATTTGGATACCAGCTCGCCACAGTGCGGACAGGTAAGGCCACTTTTCATATCCTCCTCCTCTCTTTAGTCAGGCCATCCGAGCAGCAGTCCATCTACGATATCTCCTCACTTCCAGTAATCCTGCGGACTCGACGGATTGTCAGTTGTCCGTAGTCCGTTGCAAAAAAGCGCAAAGGGCATCCTTCGACCCATTCGATAGACTCAGGGCAGGCAGGCTCAGGACGGGTAGATCATAGTGCTAAGCGGATGATTAGATGATAACAAAACGCTATGCGCTCTGCGCTTTGCTCTATGCGGCGAACGGAGTGAGCCACAACGGACGACTGACCACTGACTCTGCCCACTGGCAGTTAGTGCTGTAGTTCGAATAGTCGGCTGATGGAATCTTCGTTGTGAATACTCTTGATGGCCTCGGCAAACAGTAGCGCCGATGAGAGTACTTTTAGGTTGGGGATGTCGGCTCTGTCAGGTTTCTTTGGTAAGGTATCGGTGACCACTACCGATCCGAAAGGACTCTGGGCCAATCTTTCAGCAGCCGGACCGGACAAAATTGCATGGGTACAACAGGCATGCACCGCTCTGGCGCCGTTTTCCAGAAGGGTACGAGCCGCTGCTACAAGGGTTCCAGCGGTATCCACCATATCATCAAGGATAATCGCAGTTTTCTCTTTCACCTCACCAATCAGGTGCATGGCCTTCGCCTGGTTGGCATCTGCTCTTCTCTTGTCGATCAGCGCCAGGCCGGCATTCAAACGGCTGGCGTAGGCGCGGGCCCTGGGAACTCCTCCAGCGTCTGGGGCTACTATTACCAGTTCATTTCTAAACTGCTCCCTTATATGGGGCAAAAGAATTGGAGAGGCATAGAGATTGTCCACAGGGATGCTGAAAAAACCTTGGATCTGGCCGGCATGTAAATCCATGGTGAGCACCCGATTAGTTCCCACTTCAGTCAGAAGGTCGGCCAGCAAACGTGCGGTGATGGGTACACGGGGCTTGTTCTTGCGATCCTGGCGGGCATAGCCGTAATATGGCATTACCGCAGTGATCCGCCTTGCTGAGGCACGTTTAAGAGCATCAATTATTGCCAGCAGTTCCATGAGATGATCATTCACAGGATGGGCAAGGGATTGGATCACGAAAGCGTCTGTGCCCCGAACATTTTCTCCAACCTCCACCAGAGTCTCGCCATCGTTGAAACTGTCAATCCTGGCACGACAGAGGGATATGCCAAGATAATCACAGATCTTTTCTGCCAGACCTCGGTTGCTATTGCCGCTGATAACTCTCAGGCCCACCGTTGCCATAACCACCTCTCCTCGTGTTTCTCCACTCTGATAGGGTTTCCCATTGGAAAACGAGTCTATGAATACTTTCTTACTCGGCACTAGTCCCGGGTAATAAATTCTGAATAGAACCTGCGAATCAAAGGACGAGCGGAAGGATTTCGGCCTGCTACCATAGTACACACTGGCTTAAATCTCAAGTAAATATGATCGAAAATTTCATCTCATAATGAAAAGCTCGTACGGGCAAGTGGGTAAGTTCACCTCCAGAGCCTTGTCCGGTGGAATTTCTAAGACTAGGCACTATAATAGCTTTTCAGGCGATTCATTTTGGTGCCTAGTGCTTACTGCCTAGTGTCTACTCCCTAGCGGGCTGCCGAAAAACTCGCTACCAGTGTCATTCTGAGCGGAGCGAAGAATCTCGGTGCTAGCGGAATCAACATGTTACGAGATTCTTCGTCGCCTGCAGCTCCTCAGAATGACATATTCGGTGAGTTTTTCAGCAGCCTGCCAGGGCCTACTGCGCTCAGTGGCTACCACAATGATCACAGCACCTCACTGAGGCCGCCAGCGCCTGAACAACCTCTTTCGGATCTGCCTTTACTACCTCAACAATTCTAAGCTCGAGCAGCAGAGGTATATCTACTTGAGGAAATTCATCTTGGTGCAACAGCTGAGATGCCACAAATACTGCTGCCTCCGACTCTAGCATCAGTTCCAGGTATTCACCTTCTGTAAGGCTTTCCAGTCTTTGATCAACCCCTTCGATCCAAGACTCCACACCATAGAGAAAGCGGTGCTGCCCTGAGGCTTCCAAAGCCTGGTTCTCTTGTTTTTCCTCGTATAGCCTAAACTCAACCGTCACATAGTGTAAGGGCGTCACCTTTGTGGCCATTGTCA
>PPDG01000422.1 GCA_002899795.1 Desulfobacteraceae bacterium
CGATATCTATATTATGAATGCAAATGGCTCCAATGTGTTGCGGTTGACCGACAAAGTGGGATACGACGGCGGGCCGTGGTTTTCGCCGGACGGAAAGAAGATCGTTTGGCGGGCCTGGTACCCGGAGACTCAAGAGGAATTGGCTCTGTGGCGTGACTGCATGGAAAAAAACTACATTATTGGTGTCCCTCTTGACCTCTGGACCATGGACGTTGACGGCACCAACAAGGTAAGACTCACAAAAAACGGTGCGACCAACTGGTCACCTTCATACCACCCGGACGGAAAACGGCTCATCTTTTCGAGCAACATGGACGACTGGCACGAAGACATACAAAAGTTCGGCCACAACTTTGAACTCTACCTAATTAACACTGACGGCACCGACCTGGAAAGAATCACCTTCAACAATGTTTTCGACAGCTTCCCAATGTTCTCTAGCGATGGGAAGAAACTGGCCTTTGCCTCTAATAGAAACCCGCAAAAGCCCCGAGCCACCGACATTTTCATCGCTGACTGGGTTGAGTAGATATGAACCGGTTGTTTTCAGTGCTTGCGATCCTATTGACTCTGGCCCTTGTACCCGCTTGCTTGAACGCTGCAGAACCGGTCCAGCACGATCTTCGGATTGCACTCTATCCGGGAGAACACAGGTTTACCGCCAAAGACATGGTCACGGTTCCAGGAAATCTTCTCCCTGAGTTTCGGTTTCTTTTGCACCACGGATTGGCCCCCACCACACCCACTCCAGGTGTTAGTCTAGTAAAGGAAACTGCGAGGTCAGGGAGGGTTCCTTTGGAATCCTTCAAAGTAACCCTCCCGGCCGGCCAGAACAGGTTCATGCTCGAGTATGGTGGAAGTATTCACCATCCCCTCGAAGCGTACGGCAAAGAACAGGCTCGGGGCTTTCAGCAGACACCGGGTATGATCTTCGGAGAGGGAGTGTATCTTGCCGGCAGTTCCTTCTGGTATCCGAATTTTCATGAAGGCTTGGTGACCTTTACCCTGCAGGTGCAGCTGCCACCGGAATGGGATGCAGTAAGCCAAGGTGTACGTACGCTTCATGACCGCCAGGGGGACAAGACCTTAGTGCGGTGGGAGTCGCCGGAACCCCAGGAAGAGATTTATGTCGTTGCCGCAGCGTTTACCGAGTATTCACAAGCTGCGGGCGGGGTCGATGCCATGGTCTTCCTTCGTACGCCAGACCAAGAGTTGGCCAGCAAGTATCTGGATGCTACGGTGCGCTACCTGGCTATGTATGAAGAACTCATCGGTCCATATCCATATAAGAAATTTGCCCTGGTGGAAAACTTTTGGGAGACTGGTTTCGGCATGGCCTCCTTTACGCTCCTTGGGCCCAAGATCATCCGTTTTCCCTTCATTCTGCACTCCTCCTATCCTCACGAAATCCTCCATAATTGGTGGGGAAACAGTGTCTTCCCCGATTACAGGAAAGGAAACTGGGCAGAAGGACTGACCGCCTACCTCTCCGATCACCTCATAAAGGAAATGCGGGGTAATGGAGTGGATTATCGCCAGCAGACCCTGCAAAAGTACACTGACTATGTGCTGAAAGGACGGGATTTCCCACTTAGCCAATTCCACTCCCGCCACAGTTCGTCTTCTGAGGCGGTGGGTTACGGAAAATCCCTTATGTTCTTCCACATGTTGCGCCAACAGGTAGGCGACAGAACCTTTGTGCAGGCTCTTCAGGACTTCTACCAGAAAAACAAATTCCAGTTTGCTTCATTTGACGACCTTCGCCAGAGCTTTGAAGGAGTTTCCGGCAAGGAGATGAATGTTTACTTCGACCAGTGGTTAACCCGAACGGGTGCGCCTGAGTTGAAGGTCAGCAAAGCAAAATCCAGGACTGATGCAGACGGTTTTTTACTAACCGCGGTTCTCGAACAGGCTCAGCCAGAAGGTGTATACCCTCTCCGTATTCCGGTGGCAGTGACCATGGAAGGCCAAGATAGAGCCTTTCAGACTGTCATTGCTATGGAGAAAAGGCGGCTTGACCTGAAGCTCCACTTGCCAGCCAGGCCATTGAGACTTGATGTGGACCCAGAGTTTGACCTGTTCCGCAGGCTCGACCGCGACGAGATTCCTCCGGCCCTGACCCAGACCTTCGGTGCGAAAAAAAATGCTGATAATTCTGCCATCCTCAAGCGGCAGGAGTCTTCTTCACGCCTACCGCGAGTTTTCCCAGTCCCTGGCGCACTCCGGACCGGATGAGGTGGAAGTGAAGCTCGATACTGAAGTAAAACTACTTCCATC
>PPDG01000406.1 GCA_002899795.1 Desulfobacteraceae bacterium
AGTATTTGAAACGAGCCAATCTAATACTGATAGCTTAGACTCGATCCCAAGAAAAATCAAGAAAAAACCCTAGTAATCGTAGGGGCTATTTTCACTTGGTCAAACTAGATCTGCGAGAGTAGAAGGGAGCGGTGTGATAATAGGTAATGCAGAAAAAATAGTTAATTATTACGACTTGTTAGGAGATACTGATAGAGACTGCTAGTGCGTTTCTCTGGCCTGGGCAGATTAAAGTGCAGAGATATTACGCAGTTTAGAAGAGTAGCTACGCCGCAAAAGTGAAAAAATTTTGCGCAGGCGTGGACCAGAAAAACCTCGACGTGAAAAGGTAGTACGAGAGTGTGCTAGCGAAGAAATCCCAGGTTAATTTCAGGATACCAAAGGATTGGTAAACCAAAAAGAAAAACTACCCCTACAGGGCACTAACAGCAGGAAAGTTTACATCATAACGCTAAAGGTGAAATGCTATGGGCGCAGTTTATCGTACTCGCTACGACCACTTGTTACCCTTAAATCCTCCTCTCACAAGCGAATTTGCAGGCCGCCGCCGAAACCGTATTCGGAGTGCCATTGACCGACGAGGGAGAAGTACTTGTGAACCATGTAGGAAAGACCCGCGCTCCCTTCCCACTTATCGTGGGTATCGTATTCAGCTTCGCCCAACAGTGCGAGACGCGGTGTCAATTCAAAGGATTTTCCCAAGTTGAACCTCCCACCACCATCGGTATCAATCCACACGCGAGACTCCAAGTTGAGCGGCAGCAGGTAGCGAAATCCAAACACCCCTCGGGTATCGTCGTGCTCATCCCCCTCACCCAATAGGTCAGCCCCAGCGAAGATCGTGAAAAAACGGTTGATGTAGCGATCATAAGTGAAGATGCCTTCCCACTCAGTGTCGTCCACCTCCTGCCACCCCACTTCCCACTCTGCGGTCAGGATATTGCGGGTATTGGAGAGCATCAGAAAGCCCTCAGTCATGTTGCTCAGAACATCAGCCTGACCCCAGAAATACCAGGAATCCTTATAGAGCTTGGGCCGGACTGCGGCGAGCTGGGGGTCGAGCGTAAAACCTTCGTAGTGAACAACTCGGGCCATGCCGTTCTTCATGTGGTAGAGCAGGTGACAGTGGAAGAACCAATCGCCGAACTCGTTGGCATCGAATTCGATGACCGTGGTGGACATGGGGGCGACGTTGACGGTGTGTTTGAGTGGGGCGTAGTCACCCTGACCGTTGATGACGCGGAAAAAGTGGCCATGAAGATGCATCGGGTGGTGCATCATAGTGCGGTTGATCATAATAAAGCGTGCGACTTCGCCTTCGCGGATGCGAATCGAGTCACTTTCTGAAAGCGGTTTGTTGTTAAGAAACCAGACGTAGCGCTCCATGTCACCGTCAAGGGTGAGACGGATTTCGCGCACTGGTTTCTCCTTGGAAAAAGCAGTTGGCTTGATGGCCCGCAGTTTGGCGTAAGGTGGCCATGGGCGGCTCGGGTCCACGCCATCAACGGCGAGGTTTTTGGATGCGGAGACGTCAGCAGCGAGGAAGCCAAAATCGGCCCCATATTTTTTGCCGATCCGTGAGGCCTGAGAAGGTATTGGCATGGAGTGGTCGCCGTGATCCATACCTTGGGTGGGAGAGGCGCGGTGCTCCATTGGCATAGCAGCGTCGTGTGACATATCTCCCGCACCTGTACTCGATGTATGATCCATGCGCTCCATTTTCATTTTGGCAGGGTCTGCGCCATGGTCCATGCTTTCCATGCCGGGCATACCGCCCATATCCATCGAGCCCATGCCCATCATTCCGGGCTGGTCGAATTTGCCTGCTTCAACCTCGCGATCGGGCATGCCCATGGTGCCAGCGGGGGTGAGAGAAAATACTTGTTTGAGGTTGAAATGGCCCATGGTGTGATAGAGGTTCGGTTTAGGCAGCTCGGGCGCTGGGTGGCGCTCACCGGAACCGATCCATACTGAGGCGTAGCCCGAGCAGTCGTGGGCGGTGGCTCGGAATTCATAAGCCCCGGAGGCTGGGATCTGGACGAGCACATCATAGGTTTCAGCGACGCCAATGAGAAAGCGGTTCTCTTTGACCGGCTGCACGTCCAAGCCGTCGGCGGCGACAATGTTCATCGGGCCACCAGCGAATTCAAGGTGGAAATAGGTGGTGGCGGAGCCGTCAATGATACGCAGTCTTAAGGTTTCACCGGGCTTGGCAGAAAAGGATGTTTCAGGTTTGCCATTAGCGAGAAAGCGGTCGTAGGCCACGTCTGAAATG
>PPDG01000409.1 GCA_002899795.1 Desulfobacteraceae bacterium
AGGGTCCCAGACTTCACATATATAGCAGGGATCTTTGTATCAGACTCTAGTAAAGCAGTTAACATATGTGGTAGTAGGTTTTCGAACTCCAGAGTGGGGATTCAAGTATGTTAATATTCAGTCAGTTTAGAAAGTCAACGGAGCTGTTTGCCCCGGCGGACTGCAGCAAGTTAAGTCAACTCCCCCTTCGCCAAAGCTTTGATTAGTTTTGCCCTGGCCACTCGCTCTGATGTAGCTTTCACTTCGATTAACACACCAGCGGCGACCTCGGGCCCATTGTGAGGGCCCACTGCTTGTCCAGGGTGTCTATTCTCTATGAAAAATAGAGCGATTTTAACATCTTCCTCGGTTACATGAGAACCTATGACTTTCATTGCTTTCTTCTTTCACTTTCTAAGGTTTTCCACCTGGGACTGTACAGAAACTGCTTTTTGATATATCATCGCCCCAGTTTCTCAGGATCGCTTCCTATGGCCATCTGTGGTGGTTTCTAGCATTTTGTATATACTTGCGTGGTTATCGAAACATGCAGTGAGGGCAGTAAATGGTTACCAAAAAGAAACTTCTAGAAAATGAATTGATGAAAGAAATTATTTCGATTCGTGTCGATACCCTATGGAAAATGCTAAGCCAAAAGAAAGATGGCTTTTTACCAGAGCCATATGAAGAGGGAGCGACGGGTAGATTCGATAACAAAGGAGCCATATTCATTCCAGGTGGATTGATCTACCAAGATGTTGACGAACTCCCCATAAGTTATGATCGTCATGGTACTATTAGCCCTGAGACCTTTCGCAAGAAAGTACGCGAGGCCATGCAATATGATAATGCCACATTACTTTTTCCAGACGGTATCGCTACTGGGATCAACCTTGATAGCGGCTTTTTCTCAAAAGCTGCTAGGCGGATTTATACACTGAAAAAAGCCGCATTCCGAAGAAAAAAAATAAGATCTCACAAGCATTTGAAAGTTACTTCGGATGATATTATACGCAGTCATTGCCCCACATACGTGCCTCAGCCCTATGGGGCACGTACGCGCATAAGCACCTGTGCATCAATTGGTTTAACCGATCCACCCCTATTTTTTGCGTACTGCGAAACCCAATTGAACCTTTCTAGAGATCAAGCCGAGAGTTTCGCACGACGGCTAGATAAAGTTCAGGATCCAGTCAAAACAGATACTGGTACCATCCTTTATCCACCCTACCTCATTGTCTGTCATGACACGAGATATAAAGAAAACAGTTTAACAGGTTTAACGAGACTGTTAGGAATTGGCAAATTTGGGGAATTTGCAACGTTTTCTTTCGAACAAGTCAATCAATCTCTTGTCCGTGAACTAAAACGTAAACATAAAACCTTTACATCTGAAGATATCTTCGCCGCATATGACGATATTCGCATATTAGGTATCTTGCGCATTTATTCGCCGACCAAAGTAGGAAAAAGATCACAGAAGTATTCTATTCATATTGTGGCCCCAACAAAAGATGTTGGCTTAAAACTTGATCAACTCGAACAAGATGCCCGAAAAAGATATCATTTTGGAGTTGATTAAAAACAACGCTATTTTGAATTCATTGTCAACAGATATTTCAGAAATGAAGTTCCAACCAGCTGTCAAGCCCCTTTATAATTTATCAAACGATGTGGTCAATGCTAACAACCCTTTGGCTGGCCTTATAGCCTCCCTTTGAGAATATGGCAGAAAAGAAATCTGATCACCACAAAGTTCTCGTTGAAGGAAAGAACTGCTGGCGTATTGCTCCAGCGAATAGGGTGGCATTTCTCATTGATGGGGCCTCATACTTTGCCGCTTTTCTATCGGCTGTGGAACGCGCCCAGAGATCCGTTCTTATTGTCGGCTGGGATTTTGACAGTCGCATACAGTTACAGCATGGCGAAAAACCGCAGGATGGTGCAGAGCAATTGCTCCACTTTCTCAAGGCGGTGATTTCTCGCCGGAAAGATCTACACATTCACATTCTGATCTGGGACTTCGTCGTTATTTACGCCCTGGACAGAGAGCTTTTTCCGGCAATAAAGCTAGACTGGCAAGTCCCGCGACGGTTGCATTTCCGTTTTGACGGAAATCATCCCGTTGGTGCATCCCATCACCAGAAGATTGTCGTAGTTGATGATGCAGTGGCCTTTGTCGGCGGCATCGATTTGGCAAAATCCCGGTGGGACACACCAGAACACAGAGCAAGAAACCCCCGGCGGGTGGACCCGCTGGGTCGCAGCTACCCTCCCAGGCATGATGTGCAAATGG
>PPDG01000076.1 GCA_002899795.1 Desulfobacteraceae bacterium
AGGTAAGAACTTTCCTGGGCGCTATCATCATCGGCTGTCCGTTCTGCGGATTCCTACCCTTCCTCTCCATTTTCTCTTTCACTGAGAATTTCCCAAAGCCGCTGATTAGGACATCTTCACCACTTTCCAGCGTCTGTTTCATAATTTCGAAAAGGGAGTCAACTAGCTCGAGGGATTGTATTCTCGTATAGCTTGTCTTTTTGCCAATTGCTTCTGCGATAATTGCCTTGGTCAGAGTCATGACTACTGCTCCTCCTTCTACAGCTGGGGCAATGAGACAATAAAGTATTTTTTATGAGGAATTATAGCGAGGTATCAGTTTCTCAACAGATTACAAAATTGAGGGGAGAAGATGCAACAAAAAATGCCCCCACCGACAGTCCAACAACGGCCAATGGGGGCTACTCTAAAAGAGGTTAGGAGAACACCTCTATTGATATGCCCATAGATATAGTAGGCATCTCTGAAATGCAAAAGTGTGGATTAAAGTATGACATATGAACTGCAAGAAAATCTATAGTCCATTGTAAATCTCACGACACCAATTCGTGAAATATCCGGGCTAGTCTTCCCCAGATCCTTCTAACATGAAGTGGCACACCGCCGGGTCGTAGAGTTGTTCGCACAATATGCGTTCGTCTCTCTCTTTTTGATGACCTTCATCACCTATAATCGTATGCAACTCCAGCCGCGGAGAGTATTTGCTATTAGGTACAGAACGTCCCAATGCCTCAGCCATGGCACGCAGGTGATGAGGAGCCGTCCCACAGCATCCACCGATGTAATTGAGCCCTATTTCTTTGGCCTTTAGAGTGTAATTACCCATCTCAATCCTGGTTAGCACGAAAGGATCGAGCTCAAGGGGAAAGGCAAGATGGCCCTGAAACTTCTGGATCTGGAAGTATGGCCTCTCTGCTGTACAGCGATATGCCACCGGTTGAGTGGCTACGAAACAGGACACTTTTCGACGCACCCGCGCTGCCAATGGAAGCATGTGCTCAGGGTCGCGAAAACAATTGATTCCTACGATGTCTGCACCCGAGTCTTCAAGTTCCTGGAAAGCATCTTCTAAAACCACTCCATCTAAGGTGCGGTCCAGCGATTTGAAGCCAAGCGTAATCATAGCCGGTTTCCCGGTTGCTTTGATTGCCTCGAGGGCAATTCTGGCTTCACCTAAATACTCCAGAGTTTCGGCTATGAAGAAATCTATACCGTGGGAGATTTGATACTCAATCTGCTTGTCAAACTGACGTCTCGTTTCCTTATGAGTAGCCGGATCAGAGGGATCGTAGATCCAGGTGTTAGCCAGATTGCCGGCAACTAGACATCCATATTCCTTGGCAACCTCGTTGGCAATTCGTACGGCATCACTGTTGATCCTTGCTAGGGCGTCTACCTTGCCAATATCTTTCAGCTTCTCTTCATGAGCGTAGTAGGTCAACGCTTGGAGAACCTGAGCGCCTGCCCTGGCAAAGTCAGTCTGGAGCTGCTTGAGGGCTTCGGGATGCTCTATGACAACCTCAGGGGTAAAAGGTCCGGCACTAACATACCCCCTACGCTCCAACTCAAATATGGCTCCTCCGTCCCCTAAAACAACATCTTCTTTCAACCAGTCGAGAATCATAGGAATTCTCCTCTAAAGGGTTCACCCATCTCTATGAATCGCAGAGCAACTTGTCGTCCCACCAGGGGCGCGTTACCTCCGGCGCGATTGTTCACGATGATGTTTATGCGTATATTGTTATCAACTGCTTCCCACATCAACTCAGCTGTCTCCTCCACCATGACCGGGTTCAACATGGTGTCCACCAAGGCATCAAAAGGATGGGCTTGGGCGTAAGCCTCTTCATAGCGTGCCCCGCGAGGGGTCATCAAACGAATTATGGCCTGGCCGCCCGAGTTGAAAAATCTGCGTCCTGATTTAGCAAACTGCTTGTCAAGGGTGGGAAGCCAGGTCCAGTGCGAGAGCACCTGACCAACACCATGTTTCTCCAGCACCTGGAAAACCGGATTCGTGAGGTAAGGCTCGGTGCGTAATTCCAGGTGGTAACGGCTCTCTTTGGGAATCTGCTCGAAAAATAAATCGAGGTCTGTCGCCAACTCCTGTGGGGAAGTGCGATCTTTCTTGCGTTGATACTCCTGTTCAAAAATGAGGCCGCTAAGGTAGGGGCCAAGAATGGCCACTGCCGGATCATAGAATTGACGGGTAAAGATCGCACCATTCAGGTAGCTCTCATTAACAACATACCGGCCCCCGCGCC
>PPDG01000240.1 GCA_002899795.1 Desulfobacteraceae bacterium
GACAAAAGTAGGCTCGCTCATGAGGTCGACGAAACTGGTGAATTCCGTCTGAGTCATAGCGTTCTTGAGAGTCAAACTGATAAGGTCTTTCTGTTCGAGGAATTTGGCAAATCTGGGGACATACATCTCTGCCATCCCCGCTATCATCAGACCATTGAGGTCTTGGACCTCGGGCAGAACCCCCTCGATTAAGATGTTTTTCCCCTCAAGTTCCTCGCGTACCAGGAAGGTCAACTCGTCCCTTTGAGAAAAAAGACCTTGAAAATTTTCGTAGAGTCCCACCTTAGCTTTTTGTGATTCGGGATGGTCGGGAGTGTAATAACCGGTCCGCAGAAAGGCTTGAATCAGGGCGAGAAGAAATTCCGCCAGCTTGACCTTGATCTCTCCGTGAGGATCATCTGTTAACTGGCTGCGGAGAAGAATGTCTGTGTCTGACAGGGTCTTCCTCATTGAAACCCACTATAAGAAAAGAGACATGTTTTTGGAGCGCTCAACAATCTCGACATATCTTATGAAGACCAACTCATTCAAATTCGCAAGAAACCAGCGTCAGAATTTAGAAATCGAGCGAGATCCATTCCTGCGTTTCATGGTCACGGGGGATTTTCTACTGTGTTCCGCTCCGTTTATTTTTATCCGCCATGTAACAGTGCAATAGATGTGCCAGATGAGGTGGCAGGTAGGGAGTGCACCGGAGCAGCCGATTCATGAATAATCAGGGCTAAGGGTTTTGACCGGCAATACATCCATTCTTATAGTATCTATAGGATTTTTGATAATATCAATTTTTACCCAAAACATGCCGTACCAAAAATGGGTAAAAGTTACCCAAAAGTGGTACGGCAAGAAATGGGTAATTTGTCAGGAGATATCTATGGAGCGGTTATTTTTCGTTTTGGCGAGCATTTCAGGAGGTCTTGCAGTGGTCCTGGGGGCATTCGGAGCACACACTCTTAAAGGCAGAATAGAGCCCGAGCTTCTCACCGCCTTTGACACAGGAGTTCGCTACCACATGTACCATGCTGTGGCGCTGCTGGCCGTGGCTCGAGCACGGTTGTCCGGGGCACGGTTGCAAGCGGCTGCAGCCTGGCTGTTTTTAGCAGGGATGGCTCTGTTTTCAGGCAGCCTCTATGCACTCTCTCTCACAGGAGTGCGCTGGCTTGGTGGGATCACCCCTCTGGGTGGACTGGCATTTATCTTGGGTTGGCTTTGTTTGGCACTGGCCGGTTGGAAGAAATGACGGGGGCACACACGGGAGCATGTAGTCAGACTCCAGTCCTGGCTACACAAGAACCGTTCCAGTCGGTTTTGGAACTTCCCGGTGGACCCTATTCAAGACCAGATAATTTAAGCATCAGGGTCAAGAAATTATCGGGTTTCCCAAAAGCACCTAATTTGGAATAAAAGACCTGAGAACTTCCATCCTTATCGGTCTTAACACCAATGAAATATGGAGCCCTCGGCTTACCAAGTGCCGTATAGATAGACTTATCCTCATCCGGAAAGAGTGGGAAGGGGACTTTGTATTTCTCCTTGAAGTACTGCACATCCGCGGGAGTGTTCCCAATGCCAATGCCGATTATTTTCATTTTGCCTTTGAGATCTTCTCGCTGCTCGATGGCCTGGTAAAATTCGTTCACCCGGAACGCTTCCTTTCGGCAAGTAGGTCAGTACCTGCTGAAAATCTGAATGACAACAACCGGGGCATTAATCTCAGAGACAGTGAATTCGCCGCTGCCGGATAGTCCCAGATAGCCTTGAGCCTCCGAATCATCGGGTACGACAAGCTGGAATTGAGGTAGGAAGGTGCCCTGCTCAGGAGGCTTGCTTGCGGCCAGGGTTGGATACCCAACCAAAACAAACCAGGCAGGAATGAAAAGAAACAGGATAAGTAGCCCCTTCATGCGTTTCGTCATATTCGGTTCCCTCCATTGCCAGTATTAAGGCGATAGGATATCCAAGACAGTTGTCCTGCCTTGTATTCCCTCCTCTTCACAGAGAGGTGGCGGTGTGTTTCATGGCAAGGCTCCACCACTCTGATCAAGATAAAAAAGTATAACATATGCTGTCTGCAATTCCATGAGCTACAATCTGAAATGTCCTTTGCTACAGCAGACTCCCGCATGAAGGAAAGACCCTTAAAGAGGTTGTCCGACAACCAATAATTCCCTCCCCCTCGACGGGGGAGGGTTAGGGTGGGGGTGAATAGCCTGTATTGTTATCAATCAGTTATCTATTCCCCCTCCCCGTGCAACCACGA
>PPDG01000355.1 GCA_002899795.1 Desulfobacteraceae bacterium
CGCTATGGTGACACCCGTCGCCGTGTTCAACAAGAACCTCATTTCCGAAGACCACAAAGCCACTGTGATGACGCTGGTTCTGGAGGACACCTCCGACAGGACCAAAGTAATCCAGGACGTGAAAAAAATGATTGACGGGGCTGATAAAGACCTCTCTCTTTATCAGATCGGTATGCCGTTGGTCTCTGAAGCCCTGGCCGATTTCACCAAGAAAGATTTTTTCCAGCTGCCCCCTATCACCTTCCTTATTATTACAGTCATTCTCTTCTTTCTATTTAGGAATCTTGCCTGTCTGCTGCTGCCGCTCACCTGCGTAGCGCTGGCACTTGTCTGGACCTTCGGCCTCATGGCCCTGACCAATACCCCCCTGTCCATGATGACTATGATCGTTCCTGTCTTTCTCATCGCAGTTGGCACGGCGTACTGTCTCCATATCGGCTCTGAATATCTCTCCTATTCCCAAAAGGCTGAGTCACGGGCAGAGGCGTCTTTCTTGACATTTTCCACTATTTCCTTTCCCACGGTGCTGGCTGTCGTCACCACAGCCATTGGTCTTGGCTCCCTTTTGGTAAATCGAATCGTTGCCATCCGCGAATTCGCCATATTTTCCTGTTTTGGCATGTTCAGCCTGTTGATTCTTGTCCTGACTCTTTTCCCAGCTGCTTTGGCCCTCTTCCCACTTCCCAAGAAAAAGGCCAATGGCCCCACGGAAACCCCCACTATTATCGATCGTTTCTTGGACTGGATTGTTCATCTCGACCTGCACAAGCAGAAGATCACACTACCGATTCTAGGTATCTTTGTTGTGTTCTGCCTAATCGGCATCTTTCGCATTCGAGTGGAGACCAGTCCCGTCGAATTTTTCAAGAAAAACACCCCGGTGAGCCGTCACTTTCATGATATCTACAAGGATCTGTCTGGAAGCTTCCCGGTCAACGTGGTCATGGCAAGCGAAGAAGACGACTACTTCGAGGATCCCGACAACCTCGGTGAGATTGCCAGCCTGCAAGAATTTCTAGAAACACTTCCAGGTGTTGACAAAACTGTATCCTTTGCCGAGTACATGAAGCTGGTCAACTACGCCAGCAATCAGTTCGACCCCAAGTACTACACCCTTCCTGAAGAGGGCTTTGAGGTCAGAATGCTGATTAACAGCTACAGGATAATGCTCGGCGAGGACATGTTTTCGCGGTTCATGAATTATGAGCTTTCCAAGGCCAACATTTTACTTTTTACCCACATATCGAGTTCTCGAGATTTTCTGAAGACACGGGACAGGATTCTTGCCCACGTGCAAGAGAATTTTTCCAAGGATCTGACCTGGGATGTTACCGGCCTTGGCATGATTGTCTCCGCAAGCAGCGATCTGTTGACCAAAGGCCAGGTCAAGAGTCTCTCTCTAACAGTGGTTCTGGTATTTAGCATCATGTTCCTGCTTTTCTTATCGAGTAAAGTGGGGCTTGTCGCCATCGTTCCCAACCTCTTCCCAATTGTCATCAACTTCGGGATCATGGGATGGCTCGGAATCGAGCTTTCCATGGTCACCAGCCTGATCGCCAGCATTGCCATTGGTCTGGCAGTGGACGACACTATCCACTACCTGGTGCGATACAACCGGGAGTTCAAGAAAAGCCTGGACGACAAGCTGGCACTCAGAGAGACCATCAAGCATGTGGGAAGGCCCATCGTTTTTACCACCCTTACCATTGGCGTTGGTTTTGCCGTCCTTACCCTTTCCAGTTTCAAACCCACGGCCATATTCGGCGTCATGATGGTGATCACCATGCTTTCGGCCCTGGTGGGAGATTTAATTCTGCTGCCATCACTGATGCTGCACGTGGAGCTGGTGACCGTATGGGATCTCTTGCGGCTGCGAATCGGCAAGGACCCCCACCTGGGGATTCCGCTCTTCAGTGGGTTGTCACGTACACAGGTTCACTACATCCTTATGGCCGGAGCTCTGAGGGAATACGAGGCCGGAGAGGTTCTGTTTCGCAAGGGAGATCCCAGCGATTTTATGTACGCGGTCCTCTCCGGGAAAATGGACGTGGTGGACCCAATCTTTAGTGAGGACTCTGATCCGGAATCCGGTATGCACAGGCATATCGCCCGCTTAGAGGCGGGCGAGTTGCTTGGTGAAATGGGTTTCCTGAGGGCTGTCCCGAGGTCCGCTACCGTGATCGGTTCTGAACCGGGGGAGCTTCTACAGGTAAATTGGAAGATGATAAAAAGGCTGCAGTGGTTGTTTCCCCCTACGGCC
>PPDG01000152.1 GCA_002899795.1 Desulfobacteraceae bacterium
ATGGGGTTAGTCTGAATGTCGGATCAGTTCGGCCCTGGCTCGAAGTTCGGTTTTTAGAAGCTGCTACAATTCTTCAACTTACTGCCCCTCCGTGTCAGGCTAGTTGTCGTGTCTATTATTTATCAATATTCGGGGGGCGCTCAGGAATGAACAGTGAAGCAGTATTCAAAAGAACGAAAAGACGCGGTGCTCAAGCGGATGATGCAACCGGAGAATGCACCGGTGCCCATGCTGGCTGAGGAAACAGGTATCTCCAAGGTAACCCTGTATGATTGGCGAAAACACGCCATAGCGAAGGGGTTGGTGGTGCCGGAAGATACACAGAATCCAGAGAATTGGTCTGCGGAGTATAAGTTTGCCGTGGTGCTGGAGACAGCGGTAATGAACCAGGCCGAGTTAGCACAGTACTGCCGCAAGAAAGGACTTTTTGCCGAGCAGATAGCAGCCTGGAAAGAGAACTGCCTCCAGGGTAATGCACGTGCTACGAATCAGTCCAAGGAAGAGAAGAGGCAAACACAGCTGGCACGCGGAGAGGTTAAGCAACTAAAGCGCGAATTGCGTCGGAAAGACGAGGCGCTGGCGGAGACCGCTGCGTTACTGGTCCTTAGAAAAAAGATGCATGCGATCTGGGGGGAGGACGAGGACGAATGATCGGTACCTCGGATCGCAAACGAGCTGTAAGACTGATCAAGGAAGCGACTAATGCTGGAGCACGCACAGCCAGTGCCTGTAGAGAAATGGGTATCTCGATGCGCACTTTTCAACGGTGGACTCAGGAAGGCGATGTGAGGACCGATGGTCGCCCCGGCGCTGACCATCCAGCACCCAAAAACAAGCTGACGCCGCAGGAACGTCAGGCTGTGCTGGACACTGTCCATAGCACAGCCTATCGAAGTTTGCCGCCGAGCCAGATAGTGCCTGCGCTGGCGGATGAAGGGCGCTATATTGCCTCTGAATCGACGTTTTACCGGATACTGCGGGAGGAGGGTCAGCAACAACGCCGAGGTCGCAGTCGGACGCGAAAGAACCAGCCATTGAGTACCCATTGTGCGACGGGACCCAACCAAGTTTGGTGTTGGGATATAACCTGGTTACCCGGGCCTGCCAAGGGAGTTTACTACCACCTGTATCTAATTCTGGATCTTTACAGCCGCAAGGTGGTGGGCTGGGAAATCCATGAAGAGGAGTCTAGTGAACAAGCTGCACAGTTGCTACACAGAGCCTATCTTCGAGAGAAAATTGGTGGTGTATCGCTGGTGCTTCACTCCGACAATGGCAGCCCGATGAAGGGCGCTTCATTGGTGGAGACACTCTATCGTCTGGGTGTGGTGAAGTCGCACAGTCGGCCGCGTGTCAGCAATGACAACGCGTATGTCGAGTCGATCTTCCGGACCTGCAAATACCGCCCTGATTACCCCTACAAAGGCTTTGCTACCCTGGGCGATGCCCGAGCATGGGTGCTGAAGTTTGAGAACTGGTACAACACTGAGCACAAGCACAGCGGATTGAAGTTTATGACACCGCAACAACGTCATTGCGGTGAGACCGATCATGTAATGGACAACCGCAAGACAGTCTACGAGGCGGCCAGGGCATCAAACCCCAGGCGCTGGTCTCGAGGCATCAGGGACTGGAATTTGCCGAAGAGCGTATGGCTGAATCCGGAAAGGGACATTGGTGACTTTGAGGTCGCCGCGTAAGTAGACGCGACAACTACATTGACAAACAGCGCTGCAACCCCAATCGGTATAATCCAACCCCAGACTCGGCATAGGCTCGGTTGCTACCACCCTGCCCTACCCCATCAGCAAAACCCGTTACCTTTCTTCAAGGTACTGCCCAGATACCGGGTAGACCATCCAACTCATAATCGGGTGCTCTGATGCTCGGAGCCTTCGGGGCGAATTATTTCTTGAAAATCGTAGGGTTAAATTTCGTAGAGCGTCCGACTATGGGTTCTGACCCATTGACTGGAGTCGGTGGGCGTGTGGGTGGCAGACAGGGCTGTCTCGCTCGGCCAGCTGATCTTCGGCAAATATGTCAGTACCGACTACACTCATAAAAAACCAGAAGTAAACTCGGCAATACACTCGCATTGCTGGACCCAGAAAATGGTATAACAAGGAGCACAACATGGCCAGAGCAGCCAGAGCCATTGCCACTCTGATCTTCCAGACACGCTGCGCCGACCATGCTCGATCAAGCGGATTGCATCGAGACATGCGCGAAATGATTCGCTGGGCGGAGGGTAAATTCTC
>PPDG01000622.1 GCA_002899795.1 Desulfobacteraceae bacterium
AATCGGTAAGGCGTGGGCGTCCAAACTATCTTAATCATTTCATTTTCAAAAGTAGATTTCAACTCACCTTTTTCTTGAAATAGTACAATCTTCTTCTCGCCAAGATCATTGTCTGGAGTATGAACATAATCTACATTCTTGAGTGTGATTTTGTATTCTACGTAATGTCCGGAACAGTAGCTAGCAAATGAAAAAAGGATTATAATTAATAATAACCTTGCTTTTTTCATTTTTTATCCTTTCTCAATTCCCCCAGGTTGCTTGTTTGGGTCAATCGACCTTAATTCGTGAAATATCCGGCCTACGCGATAAGAAGAATGTAGATGTTGACACTAACGCTTACTTACAGATATAGTTGCATAAATCTATGTGATACGTCAAGTCGAACTGGTCTCAGTCAGATAGCATGTATGCGTGATGAAACCAATTAACCTAATGCTACTTATAGCTGTTATTGCTATGGTTTCTTGCGGCCCGGGAGCCGGAGAGCGTATTCGGGAGAGTCCTGACCAGCCTGAAAAAAGAACGTACGAGCTTCTACAGCCTGGTCTTTCGATGAAAACTGTGGAAGAGGCCTGGGGCCGCCCTGACTCGGTCGAGGATAACTGTTACAGGGATGAATGCCTTATCGTCTGGATTTATAAAGGATATTCCAACAATAGATATCTTTTTTTCAAAGACGAGGTCTTAGTTAGTTGGCAGTAATAGAATAAAGACTATTTCAGAATTCTGCATCCCGGCAAGGGGTCAAGTCTCCGCTTGACTCTTGCTTAACAACTGGCTTATCTCCTCAACACGCTTTCCGAATTGTCGATCTGTCGACATCCGAATTCCCACCCTCTCTATTACACTACTTGCCGAACTGTACTTGCTCAAGCCATACTCCCTGCAAATCTCAGCCAGATTCTCACCTCGCAACTGTCTTGTTAAGTAGATCGCCACGTTCCTCGGCTCATTCAATACCCCCCTCCTGGCTTTGAGCAGCTCTTGCTCTCTCACCCCATAGATACGACAAATCACCTGCTTGATCTTGTCCCCGTCTGGTGCCAATACTTTTGATGCAGGGACCTCTCTATGCTTTTTCTCTTCAAAAAAATGACCCTTCAGCCAATCAACAAACTCATCGCTGCCTAAGATCGAAGGCAACTTCTTCTTCTCAAACACTCTGCTGATCTCTTCGGAATCCTCCTGTGCCACAAACTCACTATACAGCCTGTACTGCTGCCTCGGACTTTCACTCAGCATAGAAAGGACAAAACCCTTATGCAGCCAATCCCATTTCTTCCCTCTCGATATATATCCCTTGTGGCTACTCCACTTGTAGGAATCTAGCCTATCTACAATCCCAGCTCGCAAAGGATTCCTGTGTATGTATCTCACAAGTTGCAGAAGATATTTGTCAGCATCTACAACAATCGACTTGTATCTTCCGCCAAACAGTTGTCCATTACACCGATGCAGCCGGTTGAACCGCTGTGTATAAACTCCATTTATATGACGCATGACGCGAGACAAATTCCCATTCGGAGTTTGTACCAGCAGATGATAATGGTTCACCATCAGGCAATAGGCAGCAATCCTAACATTCCAGAGCTCTACGGCCTCCTTGAGCAGGTCAAGGAACGCCTTGCAGTCCCTTTCTTCAATAAAAATGTGCTCAGCTCGCCTGCCACGGTTCATCACATGGTACCAGGCATCCGGATACTCTATTCTCAGCGGTCTAGCCATATGCGCTTAATAGCAAAAAGAAAATTAAGAGTCAAGCGGAGACTTGACCCCCTTTCTTAGGGTTTATAGTAATAATTGAATTTTTGGGTGAATAAAGCTTGTCAAATCGGTAATGACAGTTAAAATTCCATGGGGCAAAACAAGAAAATAGAAAATGATTTAGCTTGTTTTAGCCCGGATATTTCATGAATCACTTGCTGCGACCACGGATATGGCCGTCCTTCCTGGCGTCCTCGGGTGTTCCTTCGAGAGGCTCAGGAGAGGCTCCTCCTGCGATGTACCATTCAGGTACGCCTCGGAACCAATCCCGCAGTACCGCGGGACGGTTGCCTTGTTGCGCACCCATCTTTTTCGCGCTCGCTGCGCTCCGCTCAGTCCCGCAAGCGGGTTCCCATCTTCGTGGTCTTGCGACAGCAATTCATGAAATATCCGGGCTAGGGAGGATCAGCCGCGATGAGAAAAGCTACCTTGTTGGTATTGACGGTTCTCTTGTTGACAGGATGTACCAAAGAAAATGCACCGCTG
>PPDG01000626.1 GCA_002899795.1 Desulfobacteraceae bacterium
CGATGGATGTAATCACTTGACGCTATAGCCTGGTTCGCCACTCGTTTCAATTCATAGGGGAACTTTCTAAAAACCTTACATGTTTCTTTGTAATATTCGACCGCGTCATTCCAGACTCTAAGCTTTTGGTACCCCCGGTTTCTGTTTTTCCTCATTTCCCATTACTCCATCACTCCAATACTCCAGTACTCCAAAGAGACTTTGATCTTTAGGACGAACTTTGTCCCTGTCCCCTGCACAACCAACATTTAACTACGGTGCTACTTTCTCTTCTGCTTTCACCTTGAAAAACATACTGTATAGCACCGGGACCAAAACCAGGGTCAGCAGGGTGCCGGCGGCAAGGCCGAAGCTGATCACTACCCCCATGGCAAAAAACATAGGGTCAGGCGGGATCATCAGAGAGATCAGCCCGAGAATGGTCGTCAGCGTGGTCATGAGCACCGGTTTGAATCTGGTTAGGCAAGCGGTAAAGACCGCATCGTAAGGCTTTGCCCCTGCATCGATTTCATTTTGAATCGAATCCAGCAGGACAATGGCATTGTTGATGATAATACCCGCCAGACTGAGAAAACCGAGAATAGCCATGAAGCCAAAAAAGGCCCCGGTGAGCAGCAGTCCCGGCGCAGCCCCAATCAGCACCAGCGGAATGGTGATGAAAATTATCGCCGGCTTGGCGTAGGAGTTGAACTGCCAGACCATGAGCAAGATCATGGCTCCCAGGCAATGGGGAATGAATATTGCCAGGGCATTCTGTGCCTTGGCTGAATTCTCAGATTCTCCGCCCCACTCCCAAAAGTGCCTGGGCGGCAGGTCCTCCATGATCTTATCCAGTGCAGGCGAGAGGGCCTCCTCGAGCTCTGCCGCCTGCAACCACAAGTGCTTGGCCTCCACGGTCACCGTAGGCAATAGATTGCGCCGATAGATCTGATTGTACATGACCTCAGTCCTGAGATCTGCTACCTGGGTGAGAGGCACGCTTTCGTTTCGTATCGAAGAATACACCTCAACCGTTCGAAGCCGGTCAAGGGTCTTTCTTTCTGCCCCTACAGCCCGGAGCATCACAGGTATGGCCTTGTCCTCCTCCCGATAGTCCGTGATGGGGCTGCCGCTAAAAAAGGCGTTCAGGCTATTGGCAATTTCCTCTGAAGTCACACCTGCCCTTCTCGCCCGGGGCTGATCGATGTCAACGAAAACCTTGGAGACCAGGTTTTCCCAGTCACTGTAAGTTCCCACTGTTCCCGGGATATCGCGAAGAGCCCCTTCCACCTGCTGACTTAGCTCGTATATCTTATCGTGATCCGGCCCGGAAATACGCACTTCTATCAATCCTGTCTCATTTGCCCCCAGCCAAAACTTCTTTATACGGGGATAGACTTCGGGGAAATTCTGAGCAAGATACTCGCGGGTTCTGTCCATTGACGGGAAGATGGAATCAGCGTCTTTTGTTGTCACCAGAACAAAAGAAATATTAGGTGCCGGGGCTCGAGGACCAAATGTTTGAAAAAACCGTGGTCCACCGTATCCTACATAGGCAATGGTGCTGGTTACCTCCGGATTGGCCTTTTCGTCTTCGAGCCATTCGAGAAAACGAACCGCTGTCTGGTCCATGGAGTTGGAGCCGTAGCCGGCTGGAACATCTAAATAAATCATGTACTGATCCCGCTCAGAGTCGGGCATGAACTGCTTCCTCACCAGACCCATGAGGGTGATGGACCCAAACATCAGCCCCGCCACCACGCCGAGGACAACAACCCGGTTGTTCAAAGCGAAAGTCAAAAGCCTCTTGTATATCTGATACATGGGTTTTTGGTACTGCGCTTGTATTTCCTCTTCTGTAAGAGCCTTGGGCTTCAAGAACCAGTAGCAGTTGAGCGGGGTTACCATATTGGCAAGAACCCACGAGGTCAGGAGGGTGATGGCGATCACCGTGGCCATGGAGCTCAAATACTCTCCGGTGACGTTGGGAGCCATTGCCAAAGGTACAAATGCCAGGATCGTGGTCAGCGTTGAGGTAAGCAGCGGCAGGGCCAAGGTTTTGCCCGCATTGATGGCCGCATCCCTTCTTTCCTCACCTTCCAGCATGCGCCTCCCTACCTCCTCGGCCATAACGATGCCATTGTCCACCAAAAGCCCCAGGGATATGATCAGGGTGGCCAGGGTAATCCGGTGGAGCTCCAGACCCAAGACCCGCATCCAGACAAGGGTAACGATCATGGTGAGGGGGACAATGGTCCCCACTATTAGACCTGTACGCAACCCCAAAAAAAGTATTACCACAGCAAGCACAGTAACCAAGGTCTGCACGAGGTTCATGGCCACGCCGTTGACCGACTCCGCTACATACTTCGCCTGATAGAAGGCAACGTCCACCTGATAACCGATGGGCAGCTGGTTTTGCCACTCATCCACTCTTTTTTCAACCCGGGGAGTGAAATCCAGGACATTCACCCCTGTCTCCATCTGTTCCACGGCAAGGATGATGGCGGGCTTCCCATCGTAGTAAACTTTCTGCGCCGGCGGATCGATGTAGGCTCGCTTCACCGTGGCAATATCTTTCAGGTAGGCAACCTGGTTGGATGAGGGTAGCCTGATGACAACATTCTCGATGTCCTCCACGCTCTCGAAATTTCCCGAAGGCTCAACCACCAATTCCACCGCCCCGGTATCGACGGAGCCGCCCGGGAGAATTATATTCTGCTTCATGAGGGTCTGGGCAAGCTCGGTGGGGCTGAGTCCGTACTGTGCCAAGCGGGCATTGGATATCTCCAGAAATACCCTCTCACTCTGCACGCCATGAAGCCCCACCTTGCGAATGCCCGGGATGGTGTAGAAATCGTCTTGCATATCCCTGGCAACATCACGCATCTCGGCCATGGAAAAGCCTTCGGCTGTCAGAGCGACAAGGACCACGGACACATCGCCGAACTCGTCGTCAACAAAGGGGCCAATGGTTCCTTCCGGTAGCCCTGGCCTGACATCATCCATCTTGTTACGCAGGTCAGACCAGATTTGATCCATATCGAAAAAACTGTCGTACACCTTGACGTAGATGATGGAAACCCCGGTAGCGGACTTGACATCGTAGATATCCTCTACCTCGGGCATCTGGCGGATATATTCCTCCACCTGGCGGGTGATGAGATCCTCTACCCTGTCAGGGGACATGCCGGGGAAATAGGTAGTCACCACCGCATCCCGGATGGTAACAACAGCGTCCTCCTTGCTGGGGAAGTTCGTGAGCATGCCGAGGCCGGCAATGGCCAACAGGGCAACCAGAAGCATCACCAACCGTGAGTTATTGAGCGAGAATCCGGTTAAATTCATTCAAAACTCCCATTGCGATTGCGGATTGCGGACTGCGGATTGCGGATTTGGAATTGAACACTATCTAGATTTCTTTTCTTGTCTTGCTGTTTTGATTGATAAAACCATTATTGCTATGATTTCATCACACTCCTCCATCAATAATTGAACTACATTCGTATCGCCAATTTCCATCTCATCTATGATTTCTAGCCAAAAGAGGGTTTCGTCTGCCTCTTCCTCAACTATGCCCAATTTCGCAATAAATTCAGCTCTTGATCTCCCGCGGCAAGCTGCTCTATAGTTAGCTGCCACCGAGGTTCCTGAACTAAACAACTGATTGCCAATCAGTCTTCCTTCGCGATTGTTCGGCAGTACGCGGCAGAATTCAATGACCCCCTTGGCAAACTCCTTTGTCCTCCTCTTCAGCGCATGCGAATTCATGGTGCCCCCTTTTCATCATCATGTAACCCTCAATCCGCATTCCGAAATCCGCAATCCGAAATGCAATTACTTTTCTTCCTTCATCAAGTTCACTTTCTGTCCGTCGTTCAAGAACGCGGCACCGGCAGTAGCTATGATGTCGCCAGCCTTGAGAGTACCAGGCTCAACGATTACGTCGTTTTCGCGA
Organism: Desulfobacteraceae bacterium; assembly: GCA_002899795.1. Classification (GTDB taxonomy): domain Bacteria; phylum Desulfobacterota; class Syntrophobacteria; order BM002; family BM002; genus BM002. The sequence goes on from PPDG01000626.1 coordinate 3,938, forward strand.
AGATTCAATGTCTTTATTTGAGTTTTTTTGACAGTGGAGCTCTTTTCATCATAAACGAAAACAAAGTGTGTTTTCTTTGCTCCCACAAGAAACGCTGTCAAAGGGACTAGCAGACCAGTGTATACGGGTTCACCTTTTTCGGACTCCGGGATAAACTCGAAGGCAACTTCCACTGACATACCTGACCTGAGCGCTGGAAACTGCTCCTGCAGCTGCACGGTCACCGGGAAGGTAGTGGCAGCTCGTGATCTTGCCCCTACCTCGGTGATCACTCCAGGCACCCTACGGTTTTTCAGGCCAGGAAAGACAACATCGGCCTCCTCACCAACGGTCAGATTGATAACAACCGTCTCGGGCACTTCAGTGCTGACCTCGAAGCCAGACTCCTCTCCATCCAAGCCGAAAACGGCTCTGCCGCTTGGAACCTCGACGAAGGGCTCTATCTCTTTCACAGAGATTGTTCCGTTAAATGGAGCTGTGAGCCGGGTTTTTCGCAGATCACGACGTGCCAGCCCCAACTGGGCTTCTGCTGCCTTTACCTGGCTCGTGGCGCTGTCGAAGCTGGCCCTGGCCTCATCCAGTTCGGCCTTGCTGGCATTGTTGGACTCGTAGAGGGCAACATAGCGTTCGTAGTTGGCTCGCCTCTCCACCACGTTTGCCTGCGCTTTTGATAGTTCCGCTTCCGCGTCTCTAACTCCGAGCACGAAAGGTTGTTGATCCAGCTCAGCCAACACCTGGCCTTTCTTGACCTGGTCGCCCAGCCTTACTTTGACCGTCTCAACCGTCCCACCCACGGCAAAACTGAGAGCTGTCTGGTCCACAGGTTTGGTGGTGCCTGAGATCATCCTTACCTGCAAGGTTGAGGTCTCGGCCACTTTGATCCACCTGATCGAGCGGATGACCTCCGGCGGCTTTTCCTCCTTGCCGCAGCCAAAGGCTGCCAGGATCGGAACAAGCAAGCAGAGGGTGAAAGCGAGAAATTTGCTCCTGCCGGAAATAGAATGAAACATCAAATCACCTCCAGGGTATCGAAAGGCGGGCTGAACTCCGCGTAACCTATTGCTTGATCTGATTGATTGGATAAGATCACAAGGATACTCTTCTGTGTCAAGTCTTTTGCATTTTACTCGAATCCCGGGAGAAGTAAATAGAGTACTAACTCAACCACACGTATTGATAAGGTCTCAAGGTGAAGGAATCAGTTTTGAATTTCTCTCCCGAAATTAAATCTTCCATCTGTTCTGGAACGTCATGGCCCGACAAAGAAAGGGGAACTTCCTTTGAGGAAACATTGGTCAGGGCATAGATCATTTGCTCTTCGCTATACCTTTTTATACCGAACACCTTTGGATCAATTTCTAGTATCTCGAAATCAGCGTTGGGGTGAAAAGCCTGCTGTTTTTTTCTGATCTTGATCAAGTCAATGTACGAGTAGAAAATTCTGGAGCGAAAAGACCCAGGATTTTTCAGGTCAGACATAAGGTTTTCCACCTCAAGTTTTGCCCGGTTTATGGTTCTGGCTCTTCCTGTTTGCTTTACCCCCTCCAGCCAGTTGCGTGAACCTACCAGGCTGTGAATATATGTGGCCGGTACTCCGGGAAGCACATATTGTATTGCCTGTGAAGCGAGAAACTTCTCTGCCTGAGTCGATTCACTGTCGGCTAAAATAGCGTCAACATAGGTGATGTTAAGCTCATAGGGGCTGTCTGAGCCATCCGGATTTCGCTTGTACGAAACCTGTCCGCCATTGGCTTTCACCACTTCAGCGAGCGCATCGATCTCCTCTGGCGGCAATATGCCTTCCAGCGGGCGCACACCAATACCATCGTGGGATGCTGTAAAGTTGAAAAAGGTGTTACTGGCAGATTCTAAATGGAGACCCTTGGCCCAGTTAGTCAGAACCGTACCGTCTTCTTTGAGGAAGGAATAGAACAGCAGCGGCGGCAGAGTAAAGTTGTAAACCATCTGCGCCTCATCTTTGCCGTCTCCAAAGTAGCTGATGTTCTCCTGGTGGGGTACATTGGTTTCCGTAATAATGATGACATCCGGGGCCACCAGATCCAATATACTCCGGAAGAGTTTAACCATGTCGTGGGTCTCACTCAAATGGATACAAGTGGTGCCGATTTCTTTCCACAGGTAAGCGATTGCATCAAGTCTCAAGATAGTAGCTCCCTTTTGAGCATATAAAAGGAGTACTTCTATCATCTTTTCAAGCACATCTAAACTTCTGAAATTGAAATCAATCTGATCGGCACTAAAGGTTGTCCACAAATGGACGGTGCTGCCGTCGTGCTTCTTGTATTCACTCAAAAGCGGCAATGACCTGGGACGGGTAACCATAGACAGATCGGTGGAAGGATCCACTTCCATGGCAAAATCCACATAGCCTTCTTTGCCTGCCAGGTAATTTTCAAACCATTCACCCTTCGAAGAAAAATGGTTGACCACATAATCGAACATGAGCTGAAAATCGCGGCCGATGGCGACCACTTCCTCCCAAGATCCCAGTTCCGGATTGATGCTGGAGAAATCCATGACCGAGAAGCCATCGTCTGAAGACCAGGGGAAAAAGGGTAAAAAATGTACGGTGGAGATTGCATCCTTTAGATAGGTTTTGGCAAAATCATGAAGCGTGACCAGAGGGATCTGCCCCTCTCCCAGAAGAGAGTCACCATAGGTTATCAACACCACATCTTCTTGGGAGAAATAGCCCTCCTTGTCGCTCTTCTTGACGGAAAATCTCTCAATCAAGGGCATAATTCTTTCAAGGGCCAACTCCCCTTCCCTGTCGCCGTAGATTTTTTTCAAAAACCGTTTGACTTCAGCAAAGTTACCCATTCTTAAGCTCCCATTTCAGGTTCCTGACTGCAGAGCAAATGTGCCTTGTGTGTGCTAAGATAAAAACAACTCAGGATATTTGATGGCGGCGATGTCGAGTCGTCTTCGTAATACGTCGTAAGAGAAGAAACGTTTGCCCAATTCGTAATTATGCTCCACCATCTCCTGGCAGAGCTTCGGCTCTGCGAGAATCTGTTTTGTCTTTTCAACCGCAGCTTGCGTCACATAGCCGTCGAGTTCGATTACTGAGAAACCTTTGGGCTTTATGTCTTTGGTGTAAATTGAATAAGTATTCACCGCAATCGGTTTACTGAAATAGAGAGCTTCCAAAAATGCATTGCCGAAACCCTCAAAGGTGGAAGGATAGGTCACCAGGTCGGCATAGGGATAGACATCGTCGAGGGTGTAAATCTTCCTGCCATCTTTGCTGCGGCCTCTTTTCTCATTAATGATATCTGAGGCAAGAATCAGATCCACCTTCAGGAAATTTGCATATTCCTTGAGCCTGTCCTGGTAATCGAAGCCTTCGTCACCCGCATCGTGGGAGATAACAAGTTTGGCTTTCATCCCCAGCCTACACACCAATTCTATGGCATGTTCAATCCCCTTGCGCTTCACGACCCGAGTGGGCTGAAGAACAAAGAGCTCATCATCGGCAATTCCAATGGCCTGTCTAACATCAGAGGTGTAATCATCTGGAGGTGGCGGCGGATTTTCGAAATCCATGATATTGGGAACGACCCGCCCTGAAATGCCGGTTCTGAAGGCTAATTGTTCCTCAGCATACGAATTAATGACCGTGTGGCTGAGGGTGGGCAATTGCGGGGGGAAGGCCATATTCAAGTAATCGGAAACGGCGTTTATGCTGAACCTGTCCCGCTCCCAGTAAAAATCGTGATGGTGTGCTGTTGCGGGCATTCCCGTTTCCGCAATAACCTCGGTGATGGCAAGGCCCAGAGGAATATTCATCGGGATGGTGAGGGAATTCTCCGGCATCAGCAAATCTATCTTGAATTGCTTTATAAAGGAATAGAGATCATCCTTGAGTTTACTCTTAATCTCTTGAATCTTCTTGGTAAGTGAACGAGGACGTGTGGTGACACCGAAGCAGACTTGCTGAATTTCTTGGATCTTGGGATGGTTGAAATGGGCTTCTTCGGCAAGATATGATCGCTCTGGAGGGCGGTCCAACTCCCCGGCAAAATAGTAACAGGTGAGACCTCGCCCCTCCATAACCTGCACCCACTTGTCAGACTCCAGGGAAACGCCGTCTGTCCCTGCCAACCGGGTGGAGACGATGCCAATTTTTTTTACTCTGCTCCTACCCCACATTCCAAATTCCATGTTGACCTCCGAATGCTCTTGAAGTAATTAATCAGACCGATATGTGTATTACTCTCATAACCTGGGCTTTGTTCAAGATATACTACCTCAAAGGGAACAGGAGCGGAACAGAGAGTAACGTAACTACCATGGCTAAGAGCTGCAGGGGCACGCCCACCTTGACAAAATCATTGAACTTATATTCACCGGGCCCCATAACCAGAGTATTCACCGGAGATGCCATTGGGGTGGCAAACGCCGTTGAAGCAGCCAATGCCACAGTCATAAGGTAAGGGTGAGGTGAAACCCCCACCTCCAAAGCAGCACTCACGGCAATTGGCGCCAGCAAAACCGTGGTAGCGGTATTGGAAATAACCTGGCTGAACACGGAAGTAATCACGAACAACCCGGCCATCAGTGCCAGTGGCCCCATGTCACCCAGACTGTCCGCCAGCCCATCTGCAATGAGTTCCACCCCGCCTGTCTTTTCCAAAACCGTCGCCATGGGCAGCATTCCGGCAATGAGCACCAGACTTTCCCAGTTTATTGAAGCGTAGGCATCTTTCATGCTAACGCAGCCGGTGAGAACCATGGCCAGTGCCGCCAGCAAAACCGCGGTTACACTAGGTGTCATCTTGAAGGCCATCAGAAATATCATGCCCACCACAATGGCCAGGGCCCAGCCGGCTCTGGCGCGCTCTGGCGCAACCTCATCCATCTCCTTGGGCAGATTCAACACGAAAAAATCCTTCTGCTCCCCTTGCAGTAACTCAATCTGAGTCCATCCTCCTCCCATCAATATTGAGTCTCCGAATCCAAGAACGGTTTCAACCAGATTCCCCTGCAATGGCTGGCCATCGCGCAAAATTCCCAATACGGTCAAGCCGTACCGCTCACGGAAACGGGCTGCGCTCAAGGTTTTCCCTATCAGCGCCGATCTGGGTGCCAATAGCACCTCTACAAGCCCAACCTCCTGCGCCGCGATCTGCACTTGCCCCAATTCCACCCCCAGTTGCTCCACACCCTCAGCCTTTGCCAACTTGTCCACCTGCGGAGTTGTACCCGCCACATAGATGATGTCCCCAGCCTGGAACTCCGTTTGGATCTCCACGGGCGTGACAGTCCGAGTACGGCGCCGCAGCCGTTCTAGACCCAACACAGTAACCCCGTAACGGGTACGCAACTTGGCCTGAGGTACAGTTTTGCCTTCTAAAGGTGAACCAGCCCAGATACGCAGACGGTGTAACTGGCCGATGAGATCATAGGCCTCAGCCAGATCTCGCAGGGAAAGGCGGTCATGAATCGCCCCATCCACACCCGTTTCTCCGGGTAGTGATCGACGCCCCACCACCAATATGTATCCAATCGCCACAGCCAGGACTAAAATGCCTATCGGAGTAAAGTCGAAAAAACCGAAGGAATCAAGCCCTTCCCTTGTCAACTGAGTACTCACCACCAGGTTGGGCGGTGTGCCGATCAGGGTCAGCATACCGCCTATCAGCGAAGCAAAGGCCATGGGCATTAACAACCGCGATGGACTGACATCGGCCTTTGCCGCCAGGTTTAGTGCCACCGGGATGAATATGGCCACAGCACCGGTGGAACTCATAAATGCCGACAGCCCTGCAACCACCAGCATCAACAGAATCAGCAAGCGGTTTTCACTTGTTCCCGCCACCCCCATCAGCCAATTGCCGATCCTGTAGGACATACCTGTACGAAAAAGCCCCTCCCCCACAACAAACAACCCGGCGATGAGGAGCACCACAGGATCACCAAATCCGGCCAGAGCATCTCCGGGTGATAGCAGACCGCTGAGCATCAGAGTCAGTATGACCATGATGGCCACAACGTCCAGCCGCCAAAACCCGCTAACAAACAAGAGAATGGTGACCAGCAGCAGGCCAAAAACAAACAGGATTTCACCTGTCATTCAACATCTCCAAGGTACCAAGTTGCTTGACCCCTGCGCTGGAAGGGTCTGAATCAACCGCCGCACCTTTCCTATCTCTCACAGAGCTCACAGAGGACTCGAGCGAAGTCGAGGGGGAGCGGGCGAGAGATATAGTCATTCGTGCCCAGCTATCGAAAAAACTTACGAAGGGCCGGCTCCGCTGATCTCTCCGGAGACGTCATCAGCGAACTGCTTGAAGTTCTCCGCAAACATGGACGCCAGTTTCTTCGCCTGTTCGTCGTAAGCCGCCTGATCCTTCCAGGTGTTCTTGGATTGCAGTACCTCGGATGGCACATCGGGACAGGTCTCGGGCACCTCCACGCCGAAGAAAGGATCCTTGGTCCTCGGAATTTCTTCCAGGGTGCCATTCAATACCGCGCTAACCATAGCGCGAGTGTAAGCCAGTTTGATTCGTTTCCCGGTGCCGTAGGGACCGCCACTCCAGCCGGTGTTAATGAGCCACACCGAGGCGTTGTGCTTTGCGATCTTCTCACCCAGGAGATCCGCATATACCACCGGATTCAGGGCCATGAAAGGGGCACCGAAGCAGGCACTGAAGGTTGCCTGTGGCTCCTTGATGCCCCTTTCTGTTCCGGCCACTTTGGCAGTATATCCGGAGAGGAAATGATACATGGCTTGGGCCGGAGTTAACCTCGCAACGGGTGGCAACACCCCGAAGGCATCCGCTGTCAGAAAGAGTATGTGTCTTGGATGGCCCCCTGCCGCATCAGGGGTGGCATTAGGAATATGAGAGAGAGGATAGGATGCCCGAGTATTCTCGGTGAAAACGTCACTGTCCAGATCGAGACGACGACTTGCCGAGTTGATGGCCACGTTTTCCAATATGGTGCCAAAACGCCTGGTGGTCTCGTAAATCTCGGGCTCGGCTTCTTTTGACAAGCGAATCACTTTTGCGTAACAGCCTCCCTCAAAGTTAAACACCCCATTTTCACTCCAGCCGTGCTCGTCGTCGCCAATAAGCGTTCTTGCCGGGTCGGCCGAAAGCGTTGTCTTGCCAGTGCCAGAAAGTCCAAAAAACAGGGCCACATCATTTTCGTCTTTGCCATAGTTGGCCGAGCAGTGCATGGGGAGGACATTCTGTTCAGGCAGCAGGTAAGTCATTACAGTGAGCATGGTTTTTTTCATCTCACCGGCGTAATGTGTACCTGCTATCAGGGCCTCCATTCGACCCAGATTGAGGAGTACAACTACCTCTGAGTTTGTACCGTCTTGTTCGGGGTTGGCGTTGAAACCGGCGGCATCCAGGAGGGTAAACTTCGGTTCGTGCTGGCCGAGCTTGGCTGGATCCAACTCCCGCACCAACATATTGCGGGCAAAAAGACTGTGCCAGGCCTTCTCGGTAATAACCCTGATTGGGAGCTGGTAAGTCGGATCAGCACCTACATAACAGTCCTGCACATACAGATCTTTGCCCTCGAGATAGGCCAGCATCCGGGTCCTTAAGGCCTCATATCGCTCCAGGCTAAAGGGTCGATTGACTTCGCCCCAGTAGATCTTGTCCTGACTGGACGGCTCCCGGACGAGATACTTGTCGTTCGGGGACCGGCCCGTGTACTGGCCGGTTCGAACCACCAGCGGCCCGAGATGGGACATGAGTCCCTCATGCCGTTGAAGAGCGTGCTCATACAAAGCTGGACTCGAAAGGTTCCACCAAACTGTATTGGCGTTGGTGATGCCAAAGTCTTCTAACCCTCGCAGACTCCTAATGCTGCCTTGATCCTGCATCTTTTCCTCCCTTGTTTAAATCCAATATCAACTTAATACTCAAGTTTCGCACCCCTCTGGATTCCCGCCTGCGCGGGAATGACGTGGCATGCTAACCTACGGTCATTACTGCGAAAGTATGAATCAAAAAACAATCACCTAAGGCGATCCTTTGTAGGACGAGTCAAATCAGTACGGTAACAGTTTAGCCATTTAACGCCCTGTAGACGTGTCATTCACTTCAACAGGGGATGCGAAACTTGAGTTAATATTAGTAATACTTTTTGCAGTAAGTCAAGATTGGTATCCTATCTCACCATTCGGTCACTATCTTTTCAGGTTTAGGGAAGACTGAGGGTTTGTTTGGATAGAGAAAATGATTTATCTCCAACCCTGGTTGGCAATTGGGCAATTGGATTCTATAATAAAACACTTGATCCTCAATGCGGACCTTATAGGCGAAAGGAAATTAGACATGGATTTAGATCTGCTTTCTTCCTTGGCTGTGGAGAATGATACCAAAGTCGTGCTGGTGGTCATGGACGGAGTGGGGGGTCTGGCTGGACCGGAGGGGAAAACTTCGCTGGAAGCCGCCCACACCCCTAACCTGGATGCGCTGGCCCGGTCTGGCGTCTGCGGGTTTCACGATCCACTCGCCCCGGGGATCACCCCGGGCTCAGGACCAGCCCACATCGGGCTGTTCGGCTACCACCCGTTCCAGTACCTGATCGGGCGGGGCGTACTGGACACGGCCGGGACACCGTTCGTATTCGAGGCGGGTGACATGGCCAGCCGACTGAATTTCGCCACTATGGCAGCCGACGGCACCATTTTGGATCGGCGCGCCGGACGTATCCCCGACGAAGAAGGCAAACGGGTGACTGATTTGCTTGCTGAAAACATCAAGGAAATAGAAGGAGTGCAGGTGCTGCTTCAGCACGTCAAGGAGTACCGGGCCGCAGCGATTTTCAGGGGAAAGCAACTGGACGGTCGGCTCTGCGACAGTGACCCACAAAAAACCGGCTTGCAGCCGCTGGAAGTTGCGCCTACCCAGGAGAACCCGACCTCCGAGGCTGAGGAAGGTGCACGACTGGCGAATACCTTCATCGCCAGGGCGAAAGAAGTGTTGGCAGAAGAAGCGAAGGCCAACTTCGTCATGATGCGCGGCTTTGACATTTATGATCCCCTGCCCAACTTCTGCGAGCTTTTCAAGTGGCGAGCCTGCGCTGTGGCCGCCTATCCCATGTACAAAGGGGTGGCCAAGCTGGCCGGCATGCGAGTGATCGAGGAAGGACAATCCACGGTGGAGGAAGAATTAGATCTCGTGGAGCGCGAACTTCCCAACACCGACTTCCTCTTCCTCCACATCAAGAAAACGGATTCCATGGGTGAGGACGGTAACTTCCAAGGCAAGGTGGAGGTGATCGAACATTTCGACCGGTTGTTGCCGCGCCTGGTGGATCTGAAACCGAATGTCCTCTGTATTACCGGAGACCACTCAACGCCGTGCAGCCTCGCCAGCCACTCCTGGCACCCGGTCCCCATCTGCATCGCGGCAAAAACTGCCCGCATGGACGGCTGCCAGACGTTCGGTGAGACCTCCTTTCTCACCGGTGGACTGGGCCGCATACAGAGCACTGATGTGCTGCCGCTGCTTCTGGCCCATGCGGAAAGACTGATGAAATACGGGGCCTAGTGGAGATTGTAGATTTTTGATTGCAGATTGATGAATTAAAGGTTTCAGGTGTCGGGTGTCAGGTGTCAGGGAAGAAAAACAAGAAAGGCATGATGCCCTGTACCCTAACTACTGACTACTGGATTTTTTGATTTCGGATTTGAGGCTTGAGAATTGAGAAATTGTGGGAGTAGATATTCTAAAGTAATATATCAAGTATAGAATATAATTTTTAATGATATTATATTTTTATAAACTATCAATTATTCTCTCTTTAGGATAACCATATTGTCTCTCTTCCCCGGCCGCTAGGGGAGAGAGCCTCGGTCTGAGCCGGCGGCCGAATCCCCGGTCCGCACTCGCGGATCCCGCTTCCGCAAGGCCGTCCCTGC
>PPDG01000255.1 GCA_002899795.1 Desulfobacteraceae bacterium
ATTCCAAATCACAAATAACAAATATCAAACAAATAACAATGACTAAAATTCAAAAAGGGCATAGGGAAAAGGAGAGAAAGTATTTAGAAGAGAGCCTCCCGACACCTGAACCCTTCCCTTTCTGGTTGGTTTTTCGCATTGACAATGGCGCTGGTTCAGGGGTATCGTAACTTTCAGTTGATCCCACGTCTTGCAACTTACCCTACGCTCAATTACCTGCGTGCAGATTTTTAGGGGGCACGAATGAACTTGAAAGTGTGCATAGGTGACTCCCAATAGAGTTCTTGTCTGTTGGGAGTACAAATAATCAAATGAAATATACCGAACCGTGTGAATAATCCTAATGCCCTGTGATTTCCTGATAACGTTGTTCTCATAACTTCGACCGCCTTCAGGATCTGATAAAGTCTCGCTCATCCGATAAAATCTTTAAAACCTTAGAGTGCGGCTATCCTCCATCCTGTATTAATGAGCAAATCATAACTTACTTATTTATGAACTATATAAGAACAACAAGAACCAGGAGATGTGATGATGCAAGAGTACGGTGGGACTGATAGACGAGGCAAGGTAGATAGAAGAAGCGGATGGGACAGAAGAAAGAGCAAGCAAAATTTGAGTTTGCTTGAAATGTTAACTACCCATGACATAGATGGACAATGCAGGAAAATTACTATCTGGCTCAAGCAACACTATAATTTTCAGGGAATTGGAATTTTGCTTCGGGATCCAACCTTAAGTCGCCCATATTTTTACGCGGATAACGTTTCGGAAGACATTTTGAAAGATCTGGATGCGACTCTGGCTCAATACAATCAAACAGAAACAACACACAATAAAATTATGTTTTTTTCCCATACGGACGGGAAAATTATTGCCTGCAATCCACCAGAAGATCACAAGTCATCAGAACCAACACTGCTTGCCATCCCATTGGCCCTCCTCCAACACCGCTCCATTGGAACTCTGGCTCTGGTTGCACAGTCAGCAGAAATTCATCGTTTGACGAGCGAAAAACAAGCACAACATTCCTTTGTTCCTCTAATATCTGTCCTGTTAGACAATGCCTTCATGCACGAACAGAAAGACAGAAAAATACGTATGCTCAACTTATACCAAACAGTTAGCTCTGCACTTGGCTATATTGGTGACTTGCAAGAGCTTCTGACCACAATCGTAACCATTGTCACCACAGAGCTTGTTTGTGAAGAGGGCTCAGTTCTCCTGCATGACGAGGAGAACAACGAGTTTGAATTTTTCACTGCAGTGGGCGAGACAGGACAGGAGCTTGTGAAGCTGCGCTTTCCTGCTGATAAAGGGATTGCCGGCCGCGCCTTGAGGGAGCGCAGAACCATTGTTGTAAACGATGTTTCTGATTCCTCTGATTTCTATGGAAACATCGACGAAGAGCATGACTTCAAAACTGAGTCAATTTTGGCCGCCCCTCTCATATCAGGAGAGGAGGTCATTGGAGTTATTGAGGCCATAAACAAGATCGGTAACGATGGCTTTGATCAAGAAGATGAGCGGATGCTCCTGGCGATTGCAGACGAAGTAGCTCTAGCAGTGAAAAATGCGAAGATCTTTGATTATGTTGTTGATAGCTACTGCAAAATAAGACAAGGACTGAACAGCTGCAAAGGCTGTGAACGGCCTCTCAAGTCGTGGACTCCCTGTGTAAGACAACTCGACATGATTCAATAGAAACTCGCAGAAGTTTTTGGATCTGAATCTAAGTCAAACGAAGAATGAAAATGGCGTGTTTAACTACCTGCTACATACCCTCTGCATATTTAACCCGGATATTTCATCACGCCCCGGCGTGACTGCGACCAGGGATATGACCGTCCTTCCGGGCGTCCTCGGGTATCGGACCCTGCGACGTACTGTTCAAGTACGCCTCGGATCCAATCCCCTGCGGTTGCCCGGTGGCACAATCATCTCCAGGGTCTCGCGACACCAATTCGTGAAATATCCGGGTTAGGAGTGATGGAGCCATGGCTAACCCGGGACACTTCGTTGAACTCAAGAAAGGTGTAGAGACTTGGAACAGTTGGAGGCGAGCGAGTCCAGAATTAGTTCCAGACCTCCGTGAGGCTGACCTGCGGGGAGCGAACCTCTCCGGGGTGAACTTCCGCGGCGCGGACCTCAGCGGGGCTGACCTTCGGGAGGCAAACCTCAGTGAGGCGAACTTGAGCTAGGTTGCCCTCCGGGGCTACGAGGCTGATCTGAGAGAAGCTGACCTCCGGGGA
>PPDG01000629.1 GCA_002899795.1 Desulfobacteraceae bacterium
CGGGTGACAAATGAGGGTAATGTGGTACCATGGCTATTGGCCACAGGGGCTGTCATCCACAACGGCTGTACCACCGGCTTGGAGGCTTATGTAATGGAGGTCCCGGCCATTTCCTACCGGGCGACAGTCAATGACTACTATGACCTAGGCTTTTATCGTTTACCTAATTTACTGAGTCACCAGTGCTTTGATTTCGACGAGTTGCGGGGAACACTGGGGGATATTCTTGCCGGCAAACTCGGCCCTGCGGCTGGAGATGAACGCAAAGAGATTATAAAACACCATCTGGCGGCACGAAAGGGTGCCTTGGCCTGTGAGCGGATAGTGGATGTCTGCGAAAAAATCATCGATGGCGCTGCCGACTTGCAAAAGCCGGACCTCAGCCATCGACTGAATCGCTGGTACATGGCAAAGGGGCTCGGTTTCATAAACCGTTTCAAATCATACCTTCCAGGTGCGCTTAACAAACCCGCATTCCAGCGCCATCGTTATCCGGGCATTGCCATTGAAGAGTTAAGTGCTCGACTGTCGCGATTTCAGCAGATACTAGGATACGATGAAGAACTTAAGGTGGAGGAAATAACTGATCAGATTTTTCAAATCAGTGCATAATGTTCAAAAATGAATAGGAAAAATTGTTTGTTCAACAAAATTGTACAGTGTGCTATGGAAGTGGAGAGTCCTTTTAGACTTGCCAAATGAGCTGTTTTTCGATAGTCAACTTAAAACCCATCGGCTTAGGAGGAATATCGATGAGAGAACTGGTTATAGATGGAAAAACCATCATAGACGATGGCGATTGTTTCGTCATTGCCGAAATCGGACACAACCACCAGGGGAAACTCGAAACAGCCAAAGAGATGTTTCGGGTTGCCAAGGAATGCGGCGCTGACGCGGTCAAATTGCAGAAGCGAGATAATCGTCAGCTTTATACCCAAGCAGCATATGATAAGCCGTACGACCACGAAAACAGCTTTGGTCTCACCTATGGTGAACACAGAGAAGCACTGGAATTCGGCTGGGATGAATATACGGAATTGATGGACTATGCCAAAGAAATTGGGGTCACCATGTTTGCAACTGCATTTGACTTTCCCAGTGCCGATTTTCTGGCGAAGCTCGATGTCCCGGCCTTTAAGATAGCCTCAGGTGATCTGAAAAGTATACCGCTGCTGACCTATATTGCGAAATTCCAAAAACCCATGATTCTCAGTACCGGTGGCGGCCCCATGGAAGATGTCCATAGAGCGTATGATGCCATTATGCCCATCAACCAGCAACTCTGCCTTCTGCAGTGCACCGCAGGATATCCGGCAGCTTTTGATGAACTTAATTTGCGGGTTATCACCAGCTTCAGAGAGCGGTTTCCCGACACCGTCATTGGACTGTCTTCCCATGACAATGGGATCGCCATGGCGGTGGTGGGATACATGTTGGGAGCAAGGGTCGTTGAAAAACACTTCACTCTCAATCACACCTGGAAAGGTACCGACCATGCCTTTTCGCTGGAGCCCATAGGGCTTAAAAAAATGGTTCGTGATTTGCGCAGGACGAGAAGGGCCATGGGTGATGGCGTTAAGAGGGTTTACGAGACTGAGGTGACCCCCATAATCAAAATGGGGAAAAAGCTGGTGGCAGCGCGGGATTTACCCGCAGGCCATGCCCTCAGGCGCGAAGATATTACCCTTAAGTCACCAGGTGACGGTCTGCCGCCCTACGAACTAGAAAAGGTAATCGGCCGGGTAACCCGTGGCGCTTTAAACAAAGATGACGACATCACCTTTGAGGTATTAAACGGTTCAGAGGGCTGGGCGGAGGCCGCATCTTGAACGACCTTTTTAGCTTAGAGGGTGAGATTGGTGTCGTTACTGGTGGTTTGGGCAAGTTAGGCCCCATCTGGATAGAGACACTGCTTGATGCCGGGGCCGCTGTTTTCGTCCTCGACCGGCCTGGTCAAAAAATCAGCAAACAATTCGGTGAGATACAAAGACGATTTCAAGACAACCGTCTTAGACTGGCCTACACCGACGTCAGGGACCGGTTAGCCTTAGAGACGGTTTGTAAGGAATGTTTGGAAATCTTCGGGGTACCTTCAATCCTCGTCAACAACGCTGGCATAGATCGGCCACCAGACCAACCTCAAGAAGGATATCTTCTGGAAGATATCCCCCTGGCAGAAAACCAGTTTGTTCCTGAAGGAAGCCCGGCTTATCTGGTTCACGGAGGAGCCGAGTTACGTAGCTAC
>PPDG01000186.1 GCA_002899795.1 Desulfobacteraceae bacterium
AAGCTCCCAATCTTTATCTGTAAAGCCATGCAGTTCTGACCCCCGCAAGACGAGATCCTGGACAAGCCCTTCGAAGATCCCGCTGTGCGGGGGAGGACCAGGTTTTCGATGTTGAACAAAAATCTCGTATATTTAAATAGTTGACTTTCTGGTATATTCTATGGAACCACTATATAATAAATGGTTGCCTGCAGGTTCTCTGCCGCAGGCAGAGAACGCTGAGCGCATGGCGCCAAGCGATTAGCGGCAAAAAACGACCATAATCATTAATTTAATCTCATTTTCTTGCTCAAAAGACATTATGGACACAAGGACATACGATACGCTGGTGATCGGCAGTGGCATCGCCGGCCTCACCTTCGCCCTCAAGATAGCGGATCGCTGCAAGGTTGCGGTGGTGACAAAGAAGGAGAAGGTCGAAACCAGCACCAATTACGCCCAAGGGGGAATCGCCTCGGTGCTAAGCCCTGATGATTCTTTTGACCTCCATATTCAGGATACCCTGAACTCGGGAGACGGCCTGTGTAATCCTGATGTGGTCGAGATGGTAATTAAAAACGGCCCCAATCGCATCCACGAACTAGCCGAAATGGGTGTACGCTTTCAATTGAGTCAGCAGAATTCCGTACCTTTCGATCTCGCTCGCGAAGGCGGGCATTCCCGTAGCCGCATCGTCCATTCCCAGGACATGACTGGCAGGGAGGTGGAGAGAGTTCTGGTTTCCATGGCCGAAAACCATCCCAACATTTCGATTTTTGAAAACCACATTGCCATCGATCTGATTGTCGAATGCCACTTGCTAAAGAGGGGGTTGCGGACCACCCAGCGCCAGGAGCGCTGCTGGGGAGCATACGTTCTCGATATTGAGGGAAATCGTATCCTCACCTGCCTGGCCAGAGATACCTTGCTCTGTACCGGAGGTGCTGGCAAAGTGTATGTCTACACCAGCAACCCGGATGTGGCTACAGGAGACGGTGTAGCAATGGCCTACCGAGCCGGGGCAGAAATAGCTAACATGGAATTTGTCCAATTCCACCCCACCTGTCTTTATCACCCCCATGCAAAAAACTTTCTCATTTCTGAAGCGGGGCGTGGCGAGGGGGGACGTCTCATTGACAAACGAGGCCATGATTTCATGGCTAAGTACCACCCACTCAAGGATCTGGCCTGTCGTGACGTTGTAGCCCGCGCCATAGACACCGAGATCAAACAAAGCGGTGACGACTGCGTATACGTTGATATCAGCCACCGTGACGCTGATTTCCTCCGGCGGCGATTTCCTGGCATTCATGAAAAGTGCTTGTCTCTTGGGATCGACATCACCCGAGATTCCATACCTGTCGTTCCAGCGGCCCATTACATCTGCGGTGGTGTGCGGACCGATAAATATGGCCGCACCAGCATCCAGCATCTTTACGCCTTGGGAGAATCGGCCTGTACTGGGCTTCATGGAGCCAACCGCCTGGCCAGCAACTCTCTCCTGGAAGCTCTGGTCTTCGCGCACAATGCTGCTGCAGACATTAACAGCCGGCCCAGTGCACCCACAGAAAAAGTCTCTTTTCCCGAAGTTCCACCTCTGGAGATGCCGTTGAACGCCAATGACAGCGAGATGGTGCTTATCGCCTATAACTGGGACATAATCCGGCGTCTGATGTGGAACTACGTGGGTATCGTCCGTAAAGACAGCCGTTTGCGTCTGGCACAAAATCACTTAGCCCAGATTCAACGGGAGATTAACGAGCACTACCCAAACATCAGCCTCAACAGTGATCTCATTGAACTGAGGAATCTGGCTACCGTGGCGGAGTTGATTGTAAACTGTGCTCTAGAACGCCACGAAAGCCGGGGGCTGCATTTTAATATCGACCATCCCCAGAAAGATGACGATCGCTGGCAGCGGGACACCACAATGCGCCTCGACCAGTGGTCCTGATCTGTCACTATCCCTTTCCTCCCCCTGACATCGAGAAAACGCCTATTAACTTAGCTCCGCAGGATAACTACATGTCCCCTTTCCCCTCAAGACACTGTGTCGCAAATCGTCATCCCGGCCAAGTCCGCCTGGGGCGGACGCGAGCCGGGATCCAGACAACGTCCCCGCGAAGGCGGGGAACCAGAGACCAAATGACGTCATTGTAGTTTTCTGGATTCCGGATCTCGCCCCGCGAAGCGGCGCTCGTCCGGAATGACGGGCTCGGCGAATTGTGCCGTAGTTTCCAAAGGGAGAGGTGCGCAGTGGA
>PPDG01000019.1 GCA_002899795.1 Desulfobacteraceae bacterium
GTTTCGTGGTCTCGAGACGCCAATTGAAGCTCCCTGTCCCGCTTTAGCGGGACTAAAGCGTGACAGGGAATCTTCGAAATGTAAGGTATTTATTCCATATTTATTGTAGTTCGCTCGCTAACCCCGCAGCAAGCTACGGGGAATGCGCTCGCTAGAGCATTTTCATGAAATATGCGGGCTAGCTCTGTAAAAAATACATTGCGCACAGAGCATTGCTTCGATAATGTTAAAAATTGGCCAGTTGGTATTACCAAAAACAGCGTAACTAAAGAAACTGGACGTTGGGGCAAATGGGCGTAAGGAGAGACGACATGAGGATTTTTGCAGGAGTTATCGCTGGCTTGCTTTTTCTGGCGGTCAGCACCCAGGTCTGGGCGGCGGAAGTGATTAGGCTCGGATTTTTCGACAAGCAGGCTGTTGTGGATCGCTCTGAGATGGGCAAGGAAGGGCTAGAAAAGCTCAAAGCGAAAATGGTACCGATTCGCGAAAAGCTCGATGCCGCGCGACAGGAGGTAGAGGAACTGGAGGCTGAATTCAAGACGAAAGAACTCGTATGGAGCAATGATGTAAAGCAAGCCAAACTCCAGGAGATTCGCGCTAAAAAGGTGATGCTAAGGCAGGGTGTTGACCAAGCCAATCGCCTCTTATCCGAGCAAGAGAGGGAACTCTTGATGCCACTTCAGAAAAATGTGGTAGAAATCGTGGCTCGAATTGGCAAAGAAGAGGGCTATGCAATGATCTTTGAACTCGGGGATGGAGGGATTTGGTACGCGCCAGATTCTTTGAATCTAACCGAGAGGATAGTACAAGAACTCAATAAATTTCATGCTCGTGAAAAGGGTACGCAATAGTTGGCGCGCAAGGCACAAAGCGCATAGAGCATAGCGCGAGAAAACAAGTAGTACGTGAGAGAGATCGACCAACGACACATGACCACTGACTAAGGAAGTCCATTATGGAAAGAACCTTAGGCGAGTTGGCTCAATTGGTTGAGGGTGAGCTTCTCGGCGATCCGGAATTCAAGATCACGGGGGTGGCAGGATTGGAGGAGGCCAGGAGCAATGAGATTTCTTTTGTTGTGGGCCCCAAATATGTCAGCAAAGCGCATCAATCTAAGGCGGGCGCCCTCATTGTTCCCCCCAAACTGAAAGCTTTTGAGAAACCTCTCATTATAAGTGAGAATCCTTACCTGGGTTTTGCCAAAATACTCAAACTCTTTGCCCAAGAACAGCGAACGACGGTGCCGGGGGTGAGTAGAAAAGCTCATTTGGGAGCTAGCGTTGCCCTGGGAGATGAGGTTTCGATCCATCCTCAGGTCTACATCGGAAACAACACTGTGGTAGGCGATCGGGTTACCTTGCACCCGGGCGTTTATGTTGGCTCTGATGTTCATGTCGGCGATGACACTGTCCTCTATCCAAATGCGACCGTACTTGCTCGTTGCATTATTGGCAAACGGGTAATTATTCATAGTGGCACCGTGGTGGGCAGCGACGGTTTTGGCTTTGCCCAGGATGGCAATGGCCATTTCAAAATTCCCCAAGTAGGCATTGTCCAGATTGATGATGATGTGGAAATCGGGGCCAACTGTACGATAGACCGGGGCACAATGGGTAGAACGTGGATTCAGAGGGGAGTCAAGATAGACAACCTTGTCCAGGTGGCCCATAATGTGGTTATAGGAGAGGACAGTATAATCATAGCCCAGGTTGGAATTTCAGGAAGTACCAAGATTGGCAAAAATGTCATTCTCGCCGGGCAGGTAGGGGTGACCGGACATCTGGAAATAGGGGACAGTGTTCGGGTTGGCGCTCAATCAGGAATCGCCAAATCAATTCCTGCGGGACAAACTGTTTCAGGCAGTCCCGCAATTGATCATCGAGACTGGCTGAAGAACTGTCACATATTAAGCCGTCTTCCTGAACTTCGGAAAAAGATTATGGATTTGGAGAAGGGGTTAGCTTCGCTCGAGGAGAAGACAGATTCCTAAAAGAGGGGTGTTCGTGATGATAGATGTCAAAGAAATAATGCAGATCTTGCCGCATCGCTATCCTTTCTTGCTCGTAGATCGGATCGAAAGCCTGAAGGAGGGGGAAGAGATCGTGGGAATAAAGAACGTGAGCATTAACGAACCGTTCTTTGTTGGCCACTTCCCCGGCAATCCAATCATGCCCGGCGTACTGATTATTGAAGCCATGGCCCAGGTGGGTGGCGTACTTGCCTTTCACTCCAGCCCCAA
>PPDG01000056.1 GCA_002899795.1 Desulfobacteraceae bacterium
ACTCCGGTTCTTAAGGTGGAAGCAGAAGTCCTCCACACTCCTCAGCCAGATGGTGGACTTTCAGTTCCGCTGTTTGTCGCACAATAAGGATGGGTTTCTAATCAACAGTTCAATCAAAGGGTAATGCAAAAGGCGGGCCAGACGGGTCTTGTCATTTCAACAATAGGTCATTTCAACTGTACTCCCTCTCGCCGGTGCCAACCTTGCTGCTCACTGAAGCCCAGACAGCTGGCATGCGTGTTCTTCAAGCGCGGGGAAGGCTTAACAAGTATTAGATCAGCAGGTCGCGCTCCAAGTTCCACTGCACCCAGTCGTTCAAATCCTCCTCCATGCTGAATGTCCGCGGCTTAGAAGGAATCCCTTCGGCATTTACCGTAATCTGCTGCATCGACTCCACAATGCGAATCCATTCCTCCACGGTCACCCGGTGGGGTCCGGTAACCCGTGTTGGACCTGGAACCCTCTGTATCTGGCTTCCCGGCTCCCCAGGAGCAGGGATCCGTTGTGGTTTACGCACCGCCACCTTGCCACGATACACTCTGATCATGGCAGACCTGTCTGCAAGCAAATTCAAGCGAAAGACCGTTCCACGCACACCCACGATGGCATTGTCTGTTTCCACCTGAACGCCCCTGCTGCTGCCGAAAGCATCCTGGATATTTGCCCACGTCTTTCCCAGCGCCAGGCTGAAGTTAACGTTACGCTTTGACTGCGCCGGATTATATTCAGCCTTAACCAGCCGAACATCGCTGTCTTCATCGAAGCGAATAATACTCCGATCTGGAAGCTGGAGTTCCAACCGACCACCCTTCATGGTCATGATGCGTTCTCCAGCTTGCACAAAAGTGCCAAGCGGAAGTGCACTCCACGACTCTTCTGGTGCGGTCTGCCGCTGCACTTCACCTTGAACGAAAGTTACCCGAGCTCGCTCACCCTCTATGGGAAAAACGAAGGATTCCTGGGCCAGAATAGCTGGGCACAAGCCAAGCAGCATCACCGCAAACAGCAGGATGCACCATAATTTATGGGATGTGGTTGGTAGCCACCTCAGTCCAAAATTATTCATGCCAAACCCGTTCTTCGTTGGTTTAAAAGAGGAGTCGGTTGTAAGTCACTCCACTGATATGAGGGATAACGTCTGTAAAGGAAATTGCAAGCGGTTTTGCTCATTCAATGCAGAATATTCATTTATCCTGAATGGTCCGGTGGCTCGACTGAGGCTCGCCTGGAGTCCTCAGTCGGAGGCCCTGCCGAAGTCAGAATGAGCTGCCGGTTGATCCCTTGCAGCGGAGGACCACGGGAAAATCACCGAGCTTTCAGAAAACCCTGAGTTGCTCTTTTAGTTCCCGTATTGCCAGCAAGGCGTCGGCACCTGAGACAGTTGCCATGGGCCGGAATTCTCCGGTACGCTTGTCAGCCACCGTCATTATGTTGCGAGTGGTACATACCATGACAGCATTGAAATAGGGCAAGTCGGCACGTAAGTCAGGAAACGGAGAGGTACTTCCTATGAATTTGGTGGCTAACTTGTCATCGCGGGCGGCCTTGATCAGAATATCCTCCAGCATCATGGCATAAGAGGCACGGCTGATCTGCTCATCGGGTCGAAATGTATGATTAGGGAAAGGCTCTAGGCCACGAACGCCGATGCGTATGACAGTATCAATGTCATGACGCAGCACATGGTCGGCAATGTCAGTTGCCGGCGCCATCTTTACCATGGTTTCAGTCTCCATTTCCAAACCGGACTTTGGCGCCTTAAATGAGGTATCAAAAGTCTTAACGCTTAACTTCTCGTAGATTACCTCCAGCTTGAGTTCCTCGACGAAAAGCGCAGCCACATCGGCACGGGTAATGGCTTCAACCAGGGCGATCTGTTTGCCCACGGTCGTACCAGGTTGAGCTCTCTGAATTTTTTGTACCAGTTCCCAGGCCCGATTGGCCTCTGCCGTGTACTCGGTATCCAGGTCGAGAACTTTACGGTACATGCCGGCGGCTTCAGAGAACTTGTAAGCCTGCTTGTAGGCCTCACCCATAAAGTAGTACGGCGCTGGTGCTTGGTCATCATCGAGAACTGCGTAATCGAAGTTCTGTTTCGCATCTTCTAGCCAACCTTTCGGCTTGGTCATGGTGAAAACGCGAATATAGCCTACGCGCGCGAAAACCTTTTGCTCATTCCCTTTGGCGTATTTCTTGCCGCTCTTTAGACTGTCGAAGGCCTTGTCGAGCAGTCTCTCTTTTTCTTGTACGTCCTGAACCTTGACATATCTAGCGGCCTGAACCAGTCCCATCCCCACGTGCGCAGGGCCGTATTTGGGAGCTAACTCTACGGCTAAAGTGAATTCTCTCTGGGCCTCGTCAAGGTCCCCTTTTTCAAAAGATCTCATTCCATTGTTGGTGTGATGTTCAGGGGTGTCCATTACGCTTTCGGGCGCTCTCACCTTGGCGCAACCGACAAACAATGCCACTGAAAAAACCAGGAAGGCTGTCAATGTCCATAATCTCAAAAAGGTATGGCTCTTCATCTCCATATCCTCCCCGCAACCCAGTTCCAGTGGGTTGCTGCCAGTTTTCTCCTCAGGCACGATTCTTTGCTCAGCCCGAAAAAACCATGCCACGCGTGTCTATTTAGCTCGGGAATCAATCGTCCCTGGAGCTTTACCAGCCTTAATCCAGAACAACCATGACCCGGCACTTCTGCAGGAAGCTCAAGTTCTCCGCAGCGCTCGTTAACTTGGCGGCATCACTGTCAGAGATTACCACATCACATTTAGCCGCGCCGGACGTCCGCAGTGCTTTAATGGTCACAGGTCTGTCTGTCACCCTGTTGTTTCCTTGGGCGGCACTCAGGTCTTTGGCATAGCCCACCATGCCTTGCTGTACCGCGAATTCTCTATTCACCATGGCAGAGCCATAGATTTCCTTGCCACTCTCATCCACGATCTTCGGTGCCATGGCCGGACGTGCGCCCAGGCCGCGGGCATCTATCACCATCCCAGTGTAGACCTGTGAGGTAGGCATCTCTGTGCCCGGTGGCGGCATCGGGAATTCCGTTCCCACCGGTGGCGGGGGCAGGATAACGTTGGCGAACTCGCCGCCCAGGCTCATTACCATTGTCACTTCCACAGAACCGTCACTCATATAGGCAGTGTCGATTACCTGGGCATTCCGGACAACACCCTGAACCGAGGTGCGAATAATGTCACTTTTGACTGTGAAGTCCTTTACCAGGGTCATGGAGTCCACCTGGACACCCTGGCTGATCTCCAAGAGGTTTCGGCGAGCAACCGTAATAGCAGCTCGTCTGGCCATCGCCCTGGCCTGGGCCATGTTGGCAGGTTTGTCCGGCGGGGCGCCAATTCCCACCGCGACAACCTTTCCTGTGCTCCAATTGATGCTGCCCTGGTCAAACTGTTGGACCACCTCACCCTGAGCCCAGACCATGGCACCTACCATGAGAACTGCCGACACAAACACAACTATGGTAAACGCTACAGTTCTTCTCATGCTATCCTCCTCCGCCTTTTCTCCGGGCCCGTTTGCTTGACCCAAGCCACGTCAGAAAGTTCAGCATGGAAATAGGCAAAAGGCCCGGTTTTCAGACCAGGCCCCCTTTTCCCAACGTTTTTGCTTAGTTCTTGGCGAGCAGCTCAGCGCCACGCTGTCCCACCGATTCTCACCTCACGCCGTTCCATGTTGATGTATTAGTGCCTTATACCTTCTTCAGCCCCGATTTGTCAAACAATCAGTAAACTGCGCTAGGTGCTCAAGCTTTATCATGAAATTTTTTGTCATTGACAGGTTAGAAGCTGTTTTGTTATGATCACTAAATATTTTGAATCCTTAGATAAGATTGACTCTATCTTGATCCCGAGTTCTCGAAGATTTCTTCTTCACTCTTGTTGCTTAGGCCAAACCCAATCAGAAACCATTCAACAATTTGGATAGAAATCATGCGTTACTCTCACCTATTTTTGCTCCTCGTCTTTCTTGTTGGTCTCGTCCCTCAAACTGCAAATAGCCAGTCCACTACCGTAGAGAGCCAAGGAGTGGCGGCCATTGTTCAGGGTAACCGGGATATTTCTCGTGACAAGGCCATTGAAGATGCCCTCCGTAATGCTGTGGAACAGGCTACAGGCACTCTTATTGAGAATGATACTCTGGTGGAAAATTACCAACTGCTTTCTGACAAGATATATTCGCAGTCCAGGGGATACGTTCAAACGTATGAAGTGCTTGACGAGAAGGTGGACCAGGGTCTTTACAAAGTCACCATCCAAGCAACCGTGGCGAGCGGTGACCTCAAGAATGATCTGCGCGCCCTCAACGTCCTAATGCGCCAAGTGCGAAAGCCACGGGTTATGGTCCTTTTTGAAGAATCCATGTCTGAGGGAGTCAAAAGCGGGAGATTGGCCGAAGATGCCATCTCAAAAGTGCTTCTTGACAACGGCTTCAAACTGGTGGATGCCGACACTGTCCGCCGCAACCTAGGCCAGGACAAAGTACAGGGGCTGCTGGCAGGAGATGGTCGAGTTGCCGCGGTAATCAGTGACAAATATGGAGCGGAAATGCTTCTTTTGGGCACTGCCCAGGCTGTCACCAACCAGGTGACCATTGGGGATATTAAGATAAACAGCAACCAGGCAGTAATCAGCGCAAAACTAGTCAGAGCCGACACCGGTGAGGTCAAGGTATCCGAGACTCGTCAAGCCGCCAAGCCCCACGTAAATAGTCTTTCCGGCATTCAAATGGCCATAAGTGAAGCCAGCGAGTTATTGGCCAACGATATGATAGATAAGATCATCCAGATTTTCCATGAGGAGGTCTACAACATAGCCAATGTTAATCTTACTATCTTCGGTTTGCAGGGATACGGCCATCTTCAGGAGGTTATTCAGCTCATTTCAGACAACGTCAGAGGTATTAAAGAGATCTACCAACGAAACTACACCATGGGAACAGCCGAATTGGAAGTGGAACTAACCGGCAGCACCCAATCCCTGGCCGCGGATCTCACCACCAGAAAGTTTGGCAACTACAAATTCAACATCAAAGAGTCCACCCATAACCAGCTTCAGGTTTATATCACTCCGACCAATCGCTGATTTCTGCCATTGGAAAGGGTAGGCTTTGGGCTGGTGGCAATCAGAGAGGCTACCTATGCGTTATGCAAAATGCCTTCGACACTTGGCATTGTTGACAACAGTCATTTTCATAGTGGCCTGCGCCGCTGGCAAAGACAGCTACCGTCAAGGAGAGGAACTGAGCCAAATGGGCAACTGGGAAGGCGCTATAGCCTTTTACAAAGATGCCCTTGCCCAAGAGCCTAACAAGAAGAAATACCAGGAGGCTTTGACAAAAGCGCAACAGGAAGCAGCCAAAAAATATTATCAGCGGGCCGCAAATAATTGGAGTAACGCCGCTGTAAAAGATTACCAGGCAGTATCAACAACCATGGCGTATCTGGATAAGGCCATGGCCCTTGATTCACAAAATCCAGACATTCTCGAGCTTCACCGCCAACTCAAGGCAAAAGAACAAGAACTAACCCAACAGGCCAAAACATCTTACGCCATGGGGGTTACAGCTCTCAACAATGAACAGTGGCTGAAAGCGGTCACCAACTTTCGCAAGGTTAACGAGATCTATCCCAATTATGAAGACACCGAGGACAAACTGGCCAAAGCCACGGCTGCAGGAAGTGACGAATATTACAAAGAGGGCATCGCTGCGGTGCAGAGCGAAGACTGGAAGGGTGCCTTGACCGCTTTCGGCAAAGTCATGGTCATTGACCCCACATACAAGAACACTCGGTTACTCATCGAAGAAGTCAAGAAAAATGATAATCCTCAATACTTTCTCGGTCGCGCCGCTGAGATGGCAAGTGCCAACGAATGGGACCGGGCTATAACCTTTTACGAGAGAGCGCTTTCATATCTTCCAGGTGACTTGAATGTCCAGACCGAACTCACCAAGGCTAAACTGCGAGCCGGCAGGTATTACTTTGATCAAGCCAACCAACACGCCAAGCAAAATCGTCTCTACCGAGCCAACAAGGAGTACCAGAAGGCTGTTAACTACTCGCCTTCTGTGCGCAACAGTTTCTTTTATAAGGAAGCCTTGGAGAGTTATACCAAGAAGGTCCTGCAGCGGGCCTCACAGTACTCAGGGAAAAGCAGTTTTGGCAACAGTTTAGCTTGGTACTGGCAGTTGACCCAGATCAATCCTCAATACCCTGAGCTTTTCTATAAGATTCAGGAGACCGAAGACGCCATAAAGGGCCGGCTGAAGAGGGCCATTGCCATATTTGATTTTGCCAGCCCATCATATAACCCTGATGCCGGGACAAACGCTTCCTCTAATCTGATCACCTATCTGTTTAACAACTCCAGTGGAGATATTCGGATTTTGGAACGCCAGGATCTCCAATCAATTCTCAAAGAGATGAATTTGGAGCAGGCTGGCATCGTCGGCGATATGGAGGCTGCACGTCGGGTGGGGCGCATGACCGGCATTGACATCTTCATTATGGGAAATGTCCTGCTCTACAAAACTGAAAAGGACGAGACCAAAGGCAGTAAGATCGCCAAAATTCCAATGGGCACCAAAGTCCAAGATAACCCGGAGTATCTCATTTGGAAGGCCAAGCATCCTAAACCCACGCAAGAGCAACTGACAGCAGCCCCTCCGGCAGTGGTGGAGGTGCCTGAATATCATTATGAAAACTACACTGTGGGCCGCAACAAGATGCGAGCTGCCGTTCATGTTTATTATAAAATCATCAATGCCAAGAAAGGGGAGATTATTGCAACAGATACTCTCAAGCGTAACGCGGAGGTAACGGACGAGTGGAATGACGGTATCCATGAGGCCAACATTCCCTACAACCCTCTGGAGTTGCCCACTGAAAGCCAGATTCTCGAACAGGTCACTGCAGAAGTAGTCCGTGATCTGGCCTTGGTGGTTCTCAAACCATTTCAGAGTCTGCAAACCACCTATTTTGACGAAGCGGAAATCCTGAAACAACGCCGCCGCTATGAAGAGGCCATCGAGAAGTACATTGATTCCATTTACGATGAGCGCATCAAGGGCATTGAAAGCCCTATCAGCAAGAAATCTATGGAGGTCGTAGACCAGCTAATCAGTGAGTTCTGAGCGGTAAAGCTCTCCATTCTTAACCCCTTTAAAGATATATCAAAGCCACCTCCTCAAAATCTGCATTCTTGTGGAGTACCATCCTATGGAGATGTTCCGCCAGCGAGGAATAGGTGTTCTCTTCGCAATTGCTGCATTAGCGATCTTGGGTTTTCCCACAATCTCCACGGTGCAAGCTCAACCACTGCCGCTTAGTAAATCGCAGCCCTCAAGCTCGCTCCACCACTCTCCGGCAACTTCCCCACCTCATTATGCCCAGGCTGACAGACGACTCCGGTAAGCAGTAAATCGTTGAAATCGTTAAAGCCGTTAAAGTAGTGATGTCGCGGCTGGAAAGCCTCTCCCACAGAAGTATTTTAATGTGGGCAATCTTACCCCTGTTTTCTTTCTTCTGCCTTCTATCCTTTTTCCTCTACCGATTACAACAAATGACAGCGAAGCGTCTTGACCTAATGACGGCGCAGCCAAATGACTAATGAGAAATTAAGAATTGGGAAATGAGAAATGGGAAATGACCTGCTCTAAGTTAAACACTGATAAACTTCAGATCGGGCAGAATGACACAGGTGAGACTGTTGCCGTAAACGGCTCCGGTATCAATTCCAATTTTGTTGGGGAGCACCAGGGGCCGCACAAAGGGAGTATGGCCAAAGATCACCCGTTTACCAAAATCCTCTTCCGAGTAGATGAATTCTTCCCGGATCCAGACCAGGTCGTCCAGGCTCTGATTCTCCAGGGGCACACCATGTTTGAGTCCGGCGTGAACCATGATGTAACCATCCGTCTCGTAATAAGGCTTTAGTTCCTCGAGAAAGCCGCGGTGCTGTTCAGGTACCAATTGATTCAGGGCTTCCTCATCCAAAACTCCCTGCCTGCCCTCCCAGTAGTCTTCCATTCTCACCAAGTAACTCTTGAGGGTGGATTCACCGCCGTTATAGATAAAGAGAGCTCGATCAACCCCTGCGAGGAAATCCTTAAACATTTTCTCGTGGTTTCCCATCAAGAAAACGGTATCCGTATAGATCTCCTTCAGCTCCAGCAGATAGTCCAATACCCCGCTTGAGTCATCACCTCTGTCTATGTAGTCACCGAGGAAAATGAGCTGATCCAACCCGGGGCGCGGGTCGATTCTCTCCCACAGCAGCTCGAGCTTGTCGAGGCACCCGTGTATGTCCCCTATGACAAGAATGCGCTCCGGCATAGCCATCACATTTCTTTCATCAACCATTACAACCATTGAAACAATCGGCTCAACTTGCGCTCGTCGAGCCGATGAATTCCTTCTTCCTGAGCCATGGTGACAGCGTCGCGATACTCATCTACTGTGATGGAACGTCTCAACTCAGGGAATTCATGGGCCTCACCACAGGGCCGATACTGACCCATCACATTGACGTAGGTGTCCCTGGATACTTCGTTGGCGAGAAACCGCATGATCTCGCGGCTACCCGCCAGTCCATCCGGCATCACCAGGTGGCGAATGAGTAGGCCACTTTGGGCAATCCCTTCCTGGTCCAGGGCGAGGTCTCCCACTTGTCTATGCATCTCCTTCACAGCAATGCACGCCTTTTCACGATAATCAGCTGCTGAGCAGAAACGAGCGGCCTCTTTGGCGTCCCAGAACTTGAAATCCGGCATATAAATATCGAAGATCCCCTCCAGCAATCGCAGGGTGTCCACCTCCTCATAGCCCCCGCAGTTGTAGACAAGCGGAACCCGAAGACCTCCCTCAATAGCCTCTGGTAGAGCTTCCAAAATCTGAGGCACCATGTGGGTGGGAGTTACGAAGTTGATGTTATGACAACCACGTCGCTGCAGAGATAGCATCGTTTGAGCCAAGTCAGCCGCACCTACAGAAACGCCTTCAGATAGATGACTGATCTCGTAGTTCTGACAGAATATACAGCCCAGGTTGCAGTGGGTCATAAAGATTGTCCCGGAACCTCCCCTGCCAACCAGAGGATCCTCCTCGCCAAAATGGGGGCTGTAACTTGAGATCATTGCCTGGCGCCCGGTCTTGCACACGCCCACTTCACCTTCCAGGCGATTTACCTCACAGTGTCTTGGGCAGAGACGGCAGTTCTCAAGAATTCCCAGAGCAGATTCAATTCGTTCTTGAAGACTGCCTTCGCTGTGTGTTTTTAGGTAACTTGCTTCCATTATCAATCTCTCAGGCTAGAATAACCATTTTACCTTGCCTCACTACCGAGAGCAAATTTAGTTAATTAGTCAAATCGTAGAAGCCGTAGAAGTCGTAAAAATCGCAATCCAAATCGCGGCTGAAAGCCGCTCCCACATGAGAATTCTGTCCTCTGTCCTCTGTCCTCTGTCTTCTGACCACCTTGGAGCGCCGAAGCCATCAGGCGAAAGCAGCTGCCCCCTGACCCCCGACCTCTGATTTCTGCCTACTGCTCGCTGCCAGTTGTATCTCCCTATGCCCTATGCCCTATTCCCCATGCCTACTTCCCAAGAGCTCTCTCTCGTGCCCGGGCAAACCCCGGCATGGCGTTTTCAATGGTCTGTTCATCAACGCAATAGGCAATTCGAAAATATCCAGGACCCCCAAAACCGCTTCCGGGTACGACCAGGATGTTTTCTTCCTGAAGCAAGCGTACAAAAGCGACGTCATCAGGAATGGGGCTCTTGGGGAACAGGTAGAAGGCTCCCCGTGGCTTGATAAATTCGTAGCCGGCATCGTTCAGCCCCTGGCAAAATCGATCCCGACGAGCCTGGTACACACTAACGTCCACACAGGTTCCCTGGAGGTTTTGCACCACTCTCTGCATCAGGGCGGGAGCATTCACAAAGCCAAGAATCCTGTTGGCCAGAATGATACCACCCATTAAACTATCAGCCTGATCTGCCCCGGGATGAACCACCAGGTAGCCCAAACGCTCTCCCGGCAAGGAGACATCTTTAGAATAAGAAGTGGCCACAATGCTGTTCTGATAACTCTTCAGGATACTCGGCACTGCGACACCGTCATAGACGATTTTCCTGTACGGTTCATCAGAGACGAGATACAAATTTCTCCCCAATTTGCTGGTGCTGGAGCTTAGCAGGTCCCCGAGGTCTTCCAAGGAATCGCGATCATACACCTGCCCGGTAGGATTGTTGGGGGAATTGATTAAGATCACCTTGGTTCGCTTATTTATGGCTGCTTCAATGGCTTCCAGATCAAGGGAAAAATCTTCCCGAGTGGTAACCACCTTTATCTGGCCACCGTGATTGTCCGCATAAAAGCCGTATTCCACAAAATAAGGTGCTGAAACAATAACTTCATCACCGGGATCGAGAAGTGTTTTCAAAATACAGTTCAGCCCCCCCGCAGCTCCGCAGGTCATGACCACATGCTCAGCGCTGACCTCAACCCCCTGTTCCCGGCTCACATATGCGGCAACCGCAGCACGTGTCTCTTGGTACCCTGCATTGGCCATATAGGCATGAGCGCCGGTGGGCGACTCAGCAATAACTGAATGTAGCGCTTGACGAAAGCCCTCGGGCGGCTCCAAGTCCGGATTGCCAAGGCTGAAATCGAAAACCTTGTCTGCACCGTAGAGAGCTTTGAGTCGAGCTCCCTCTTCGAACATTTTGCGGATCCACGACGAGCGTTCAATAGCATCCTGAATTTTCTCGGCTAGAGCCATATCAGTGCCTCCTCATACAAGAACTGTGCCGCAACTATAGCGAAACCAACAGGTGTCTTCAAGGAGATTTTCTTGAATCTGCGCAACTTTGCCACCGTCAGCCCTTGACTGTCTTCCCTTTATGTGAAATAAGCCCTTAATAAGTTGGATTTACCCCATAGCTAAGGGATTTTAATAATGATTTTGGTTACGGGCGGTGCTGGCTACATCGGCAGCCATACCCTACTCAGTTTGATACATGCTGGCCACGAACCTGTAACCGCGGACAATCTTTGCTACGGCCACCGCGAGGCTGTTCTGGATGGTCATTTCGTTCACGCCGACCTGGGAGACCAGCAAGCGCTCACCCAGTTGTTCGAAAGTTTTCCAATTGAGGCGGTTATTCACTTCGCCGCCTTTTGTTATGTGGGCGAATCAGTAACCTCGCCCGACAAATACTTCGGCAACAATCTGGTAAACGGGCTCAATCTTCTCAACGCCATGCTGAAGGCCGGCGTAGATAAGATTATTTTCTCTTCATCCTGCGCCGTCTACGGCGAACCGCAGGAAATTCCCATTCCAGAGACCCATCCCAAGAACCCGATAAACCCTTACGGTCTGAGCAAACATTTCTTTGAGCAGATCCTTGCCGCTTATAACACTGCCTATGGCTTGAAATATGTTTCTCTACGCTACTTCAACGCGGCCGGAGCTGATCCCAAAGGAGGTCTAGGTGAGTCGCACCATCCTGAAACTCACCTGATTCCCCTGGTGCTACAGACGGCCCTCGGCCATCGAGATGAGGTGAGAATCTTTGGCTCCAGCTACCCAACCCCCGACGGCACCTGTGTGCGTGATTACGTACATGTGTGTGATTTGGCGGAGGCGCACGTTCTGGCCCTTAGCTATCTGCTCTCGGGGGCGGAGAGCATCTGCCTCAACCTAGGCACAGGCAGAGGGTACTCGGTAAAGGAGGTCGTTGAGCTTTGTCAACAGATCTGTCAGCAACCAATCCCACATCGAGATGTGGAACCACGTCCAGGGGACCCTCCGGAGTTGGTGGCCTCAGGAGATTTGGCCCGGCAAGTACTGAAGTGGAATCCCCTCTATTCACTGGAAGAGATTATTTCCACCGCCTGGAACTGGCACCAAAATCCTAAGTTTTGATACATATCATGTAACTCTGTGGCTCCGCACAGGTACAATAATTGCTTAGAACTTCAGTAGATGGTTGGAATTGTTAACGGTTAACCGTAAGCAGTAAACGGTGAACAGTGAAAACAACGAATTGGCTCGGTTCACTATTCACCAGTTACCGTTTACCTGAACGCTAGACGTCATGCGCTTAGCGCTCTGCGCTCACGGAGTGAGATATGGCAAAACGAATTCTGCTTACCGGTGGAGCTGGTTTCATTGGTAGTCATCTCTGCGAAAGATTGCTGGAGAAAGGTAATGAGGTGGTATGCCTCGACAACTTTTTTACCGGCAGCAAGGACAATATTAAACATTTATTCAGTGACTACCGCTTTGAGTTCATTCGTCACGATCTAGTGAACCCCATTCTCCTCGAGGTGGACGAGATTTACAATCTGGCCTGCCCTGCCTCCCCGGTTCACTATCAATACAATCCCGTAAAGACGGTGAAGACCAGCGTCATGGGGACCCTGAATATGCTGGGCCTGGCCAAAAGGGTGAAGGCCCGCATCCTCCAAGCCTCTACCTCAGAGGTATACGGAGACCCAACGGTGCACCCACAGCCGGAGACCTATTGGGGAAATGTCAGCTGCATTGGGCTAAGGAGCTGTTATGATGAAGGCAAGCGGGTGGCTGAAACCCTGATGATGGACTACCACCGCCAGAATGAGGTGGATATCCGTATTGTCCGCATATTCAACACGTATGGACCGCGGATGGCTCTCAACGACGGTCGAGTCATGAGCAACTTCATAACCCAGGCTCTGCGAGGAAAGCCCCTTACTATCTATGGTGACGGCAACCACACCCGTTCCTTTTGCTACGTGAGCGATATGGTCAAGGGTATGATAGCAATGATGGAGCAGGACGAGTTCACTGGCCCGGTCAATCTTGGTAATCCCCAGGAGATTAGCATCTCGGAGCTGGCAGAAAGCATCATGAAAACCACCGGCTCCACTGCAGGTCTGGAATACCAGCCCCTGCCGCCTGATGACCCAGTGAGACGCTGTCCTGATATTAGCCTCGCCAAAGCTAGATTGAATTGGGAACCTGAAATCGACTTCAAGACGGGGCTGAGCCAAACCATCGAGTATTTCAAAAATAAACTAGAATCAATGGTTAAGGCATAGCGCAAAGCGCATGGCGCATAGCGAAAATTAAAATCGTTCAAATCGTAAACGGCGAACAGTAAACGATTTCAGGCTTGCCTGTATAACTAATTCTCTAATTTTCTAGTTCTCTAATTCTCAAGAATTCTCTTGTGACCTCTGCCGTCTGATCTCTGAATTCTGACCTCTGATTTCTGCCCTCTGCCTCCTGCTTACTGGTTGCTTGACACGGTGCTCGGATGGTGTTAGGTTTCAGACCTGTCGGGACGTGGCGCAGTCTGGCTAGCGCACCTGAATGGGGTTCAGGGGGTCGGAGGTTCAAATCCTCTCGTCCCGACCATTTAAATAAACAAAACAGCCGCTCTTGTCCAACAAGAGCGGCTGTTTTTTTGTCTGATCCTACAATTGGAGCTCACGCTGTCCTGCTCCAGCCTAACCCAAGGTCAACAGATTCATATTTTAGAGACTACATATAGTGGCGGGATCTCGAATGAAAAAGTGTGTATTAAAGTATCTTCAATTTGAGTAAAGCGCCGTGGCGGATCCGGCGGTGATGGTTGACCTTACTGATTCACTCATTTTCACTCATAAAAACGGAATCACCTTCACA
>PPDG01000547.1 GCA_002899795.1 Desulfobacteraceae bacterium
ATGGGGGCCGGGCTATTCAACGCCTTGACGGCCATGTCCAGCGGATGCCACGGCCCGGTGAGCTCCAAGCCGGGGTTCGTCAATGGGTGGGCGTCCTTCGGGATGTCCACTTCGTCGTTGAGCCGCCAGAGCCACTCGCTGTCCCGATCGAGAAAGTTATCAATCAAGCCCTGGATAATCTGGCGATATGTCCAAAACTGCCCCGTTACGGGATCCTCAAAGGTGTCGTCCCACTTCGGCCAGGCATATTTTTCGCGGACCGGCGCGGGTGACTGCAGCAGCGCCCGGCGCGCTGTGAGGGCCGCGGCGATCTCGGGATGCAGCTCTTGGGCGAGTGCGGCGATCTCCTGTTCCACATTGATTTCTCGGCCGTTTATCGTCTTGGTCCCGAAGAGCCCTGGGAAGCTCTGGAGAATGTCCTCGCGGATGGTGGCCTTGGAGACACGAACTCCTGCCGATGCCGAACGCTCCGTGCCTGTGCTCATAGCCGTCTCCTTGTCTTTATCTGTTTATCGGGGCGTAAAATCTAGATGACATTATATGATAAGAACCGGCTTTTTAATGTTTGTCAAGTGTCCCTCAACCAGCTGACAAACACAAAGTGACCCAAAGACCAAGCCGCATAACACTGGATCCAAAAAAATATTGTGACCAAAAGACACATTGCCACGTATATATAATGTGGTAAACTTCTCTCACTCAAGGACAGGCTTCCAGCCGGGTGGCTCGAGAGAATTACCGTTGAATAGACAGGTAAAGTAATGCCAAGGGGCCACACACGGCAACACCAGTAACCAGCAGTTGATTTTCTGCATGGATGGCAACGACGAACAGAGCTGTATTGATCGGGTCTTACGGGGAGAGGTGAACGCCTTTGGTCCTCTGGTAGAGCGCTACCAGAAACCCATCTTCAACCTCATGTGCCGAATGGCGGGCTCGCCCGACAGTGCGGCCGACTTGACCCAGGATACCTTCATCAGGGCTTACCAGAAGTTGGAACGCTTTCACCCGGGCAAGAGATTCTTCCCCTGGCTTTATTCCATCGGCCTGAACCTTGCTAGAGACTTCGCCAGAAAAAACACCCGGGATCTTAAAACAGGATCCACGCTGGACCCCGAATCAATCTCAGGTTGCAACTATCCCGGCGACCAACATGACAGTATGTGCGCAAGCCTGGAGTTCGTCCGTTTGGAGAAAGCGCTCGATGAGCTTCCCCTCATCTACCGAGAGGCCTTGATTCTACGCTACCACGATGAATGTTCCATGCGTGACATTGCCGAAGCCCTGAGTCTTTCGCTTAGCGCGGCCAAAATGCGCGTGCATAGAGGGTTGGAAATGTTACGAGAGAACTATAAAGGAGGGATCCATGGAACGCAAAAAAGATCCATTTGAGCAACTCGCTCAGGGCCCATCCGCAAAGTTTGAAAATACTCCCTGCGAAAACAATGAGAATCAGGAGATCCTCGCCCTGAAACGGTTGATTCACAGTATGCCAGAAAAGGAAGCACCGGCTGGGCTGACTGAATCCATCCTCAGTTCACTAGAGCCTAAAATCATCCCGAGGTGGCTGCTGATCTACCGCTGGGCCCTCAGACCTCGCACGGTCACCTTCCAGCCCCTCAAGCTTGTTCCCGCTGCTATGGTTCTCGTTCTGGGGCTGGCCATTGCTATTCAGTTCGGTCCTGGGCGAGAAGATCGAGGTGGCACAGGCCACGAGGAGCTGATTCCAGTGACCTTTACCCTTAGCTACCAGCGAGCTGAGAGGGTGAGTGTTGTCGGCTCCTTCAATCAGTGGAACCCTGCCAGCCACAAGATGCACCAGCTTGGGAATCGGAACACTTGGGTGCTCGAACTCCGTCTGCCCGCGGGCCGCCACGAGTATGCCTTCCTGGTGGACGGTAAGGTGGTGGTTGCCGACCAGAGTTCCCCATTCTATCAGAGTGACGGCTTTGGAAACAGAAACTCCGTATTGTTCGTGAACAGAGATGAACCAGCAAATATTTAGATATAGTTTCACTCTTTTTTTAGCCGCTTTCTTGGTTGCTTCGATGGTTTCCTTTTCTTATGTGCAAGGGCAACCAGCGGATTCGAGTGTCACTGCCTCGGTCAGGGCGGCGCGTGAGGCAGGAGTACCCGAAACCTCTCTGAACCGACTGTTGATGCTGGCTGTGGATCACCGCCTCGAGGACGATGGCGTGGTGCGGTTGGTCAACTTTCTTCAGACGGTCCAGACAGAGAACTTGCCCATTGACCCCTTTATGGGAAAGATAGAAGAGGGACTGGCAAAACAAGTACCCCTGAACACCATAGCCGCTGTGCTGGCTCAGAAGCTCGACGACTACCGCTTCGTCAAATCAGTCTTGGCAAGGACAAAAACAGCCAAGGATCAAGAAATCTCCCACCAAGATTTGAACCGCATGGTCGGCAGTCTTGATGCGGGGGTCTCCCGGGAGGAGTTGGCCAGGTTCATTCTGGAAGCATCAACAGAGGATCTATCAATGCTGGCCAGAGCAACCGAGAGTATGGCACTTCTCAAACAAATCAGGTTTGATGAGTCCTTGACCGAGGAAATCCTTTTTACTGGGCTACGACGCAACAGCCTGACCCCCTCATGGGATTACCTTGCCAGGGTTGTGGCCACAGCAAAAAGGCGACAGATATCTGATGATGAGATCGCCAGTGCAGCGCGAGAGGCCCTAGAGATGAACCGATCATTTGCGGATTTTATGGCGGATCTCGGATTCACTCCACGTGATCTTCGACACGGCCCAGCAGTAGGGCGGTCGGGGAGAAGGGACCAGTGACTCTGAGGTTTAAGCTTTTGTTTTTTATCTTGGACAATATACAAGCGACTTAACAGGACAGATTTATTCTGACACGGAAAGTAAATATGGACACAAAAAAATGGTTACTGCTCTTGATCCTAGTGCTGTGGATCCCCGGTTGCATGTCTCTGAAAGGTGAGCGACTCCTTAGAAACGAACAATATCAAGCTGGTGTAGTCACTTTTAAAAATATCGTCCAGGAAGAACCCAAAAATCCCGAAGCGCAGTATTATCTGGGCCGTTTCTATCTCGCCCTGGAAAGGCCTGAGGAGGCACTCCCCCATCTCAAGAGGGCTGTCCAGGGCGACCCTGCAAACGCAGACTACCACTTCTGGTTGGGAGTGGCATACTGGGCGATTAGGGATTTTGAAAGCGAAAGGAACAGCTATATCAAGGCGCTTGCCATAGACCCCAAACATGTGCCGGCGAGGCTTTATCTGGCACATACCTTTCTGGACAGCGGTGAATGGCAAGCGGCGCTGGATAACTACGATCTGTTGCTTCGACGAGAACCCTACAACCCTGAAGCGCTCTACAACAGGGCACTGGCTCTCACGGAACTAGGTCGGCCAAAAGAGGAAATCAAGGCCTGGAAACAATATCTGGAATACTACCCGGCGGGGAAGTGGGCCCTAAGAGCTGTTGACCATTTGAATGAGCTGGGGGATTTCAGCCATCGCAATTTTACCATCGGCTACCGCCGGGTCACCCTGGAACACATTTCTTTCAGTCCGAATTCAGCCAAATTGCTTTCCAATGGCAAGCCTTCTCTTAAGGTGCTCGGCACCATCCTGAGTATCAACGATCAGGTTTGGCTGGAGATAGTTTGTTACAAAAATGGTGATCCATCATTGGCGGCGGCCAGGGCTACGGCGGTTAGGGACTATCTCATGCAGGAATTTCCATGGTTAAAACCCTCTAGGATCGGGGCCCGGGGAATAGGCCGTAAAGAAAGAGTAAAAGTAGGCAGCAAAGTGTACTTGCTGGACGACTCCACCACCTTCATCACCGCCAAAAAATAGTTAAACAGTGCTGCTGTTTTTTTGTGACCTTATTGCCTGCAACCTCGTATATCAGGGTAAATGGATGGGCCAACAAACCGACCTAACGGAGTAAGAGGAGCTTATTATGAAAACCGCAGCACTTATGAGACGAGCGTTAGAGATATGTGCACCAATTATTTTCAGCTTGACCATCATGCTTTCTGGCGGGAACATAGCACAGGCGCAGGGGGATGTATCTGCCGTCCCTGAACTGGAAGCGGCACACAACAGGGTCCAGGAAGCGACCATGGCTATGAAGCAAGCAGAAGATCAGAACAATACCCGGGCCATGGAACGGGCCCGCAATAATTACAACCAGGCAAATCAGAATATGGCGCAAAACCTTGCCCGGGTTGCGGGCGTCAGGACGGAGGATGTCACCGGTATGCAAAGAGCCGGCATGGGCTGGGGGCAGATCGCTCAGGAACTGGGACTGGAGCCTGAACATCTCGGCAAGCAAGGGAGCCTGACAAACACTCCGGACAGTGTCAACGTGCAGGACCGGACGCGTGACAGAGACCGTGACAGGGATCGAGACTTCTCCCAGCAGGATTCCATCGAACCGGAACGCACCCGGGAGAGAGAGAGAACTAGAGAAAGACTGGGCCAAGAGACCGACCAGGAGGAAGGGCTCATGGTCAGAGAGCGCACGCGGGAGAGAAACAGAGAACTCAGCGAAGCCACCTCGCGTAATATGAAGAACGCAGGTGCCACAAAGCATGGCATGGCCATGGTTGGCTCAGGCAGCAAAGGCATGGGGCTCGGGAAGGCGAAGGGTGCCATGTCGGCAGGAACTTCCCAGGGCTCCGGTGGCCATAGTGGTGGCGGTTCCGGCGGGAGCGGCGACTCCGGCGGGAGTGGCGGTTCCGGCGGCGGTGGCGGTGGTTCCGGCGGTGGCGGTGGTTCCGGCGGTGGCGGTGGAAACGGCGGTGGCGGTGGAAACGGCGGCGGTGGTGGAAACGGCGGTGGCGGTGGTTCCGGCGGCGGCCGTTAAACTTCTCCACATCTATCAATAGGATTGAAACAAGGGCCTCTAGAAGGCCCTTTTTTCATGAATGGGTACTTGGATTTGAGAGTGTCAATATCTGTATCTTGTTGTCTGCTGTGAAGTGCCTCCTAGATCAAGTGTCTTCTGCAGTTGTCTAGGATTAAAGATCTCTTACCAATATCTATACTTCCTTCTAATCCTACGTATGATATTCATATGAACTCAAAGTAGTAATCAACCTGCAACTGACCGGTGACTAATCAGTTGCGACAGATGTATAATGGCAATTCCATCGACGCCAGAGCGACAACAGACCACA
The DNA here is from genome assembly GCA_002899795.1 of Desulfobacteraceae bacterium. Classification (GTDB taxonomy): domain Bacteria; phylum Desulfobacterota; class Syntrophobacteria; order BM002; family BM002; genus BM002. The sequence continues at coordinate 5,176 of PPDG01000547.1, forward strand.
GGGCCAACGCCACTTTTATAAAATGAAACATCCGGGCAGGGAGATAGAGACCATGAAGAAAATTAAGGTTGTACCGATCAAACCTACAGTCTCTTTTGAGGTGTTTGAGAGGATTGATATCCGTGTGGGAACCATCCAACGAGTGGAAGACATCGAGGGTGCAGACAAGTTGGTGAGACTGATTGTTGATTTCGGCGATCATGAGAGAACAATTTTGGCTGGGATCAAGCAGGAACGGCAAGATCCAAAAGAGATAGAAGGCAAACAGGCTTTGTTTGTTGTTAACCTCGAACCCAGGATAATGATGGGTGAAGTCTCGGAAGGCATGTTGTTCGATATCGGTTACGCGGATGGAATTAGTCCCGCTCTGGCAGTTCCGGAAAAGCCGGTTCACAATGGTGCGAGGGCGGGATGACTGGAATTAGAACCCATTATCCATTAGGATAAGCAATGTTGAATCTGAAACACGGGTCTTAAACATAATGGACAACCACAACCCCATCTACCTGACGCCGACTGAGATCATCGACAGCAATCATCCCAAGATCCAGGAGTACGCCACTCAAACAATTGGCGGCTGTAGTGATCCGGTGGAGCGGGCGGTGCTACTCTATCTGGCTGTGCGTGATGGGATTCGCTACGATCCCTATACCCCTTTCCATCTGCCGGAGCATTATCGAGCCAGTGCGGTTCTCGATCGAGGTCGAAGCTTTTGTGTCCCCAAGGTTTCTCTGCTCTGCGCTTTGGGCAGAGCCTGTGACATACCGTCACGAGTTGGTTTCGCCACGGTAAAGAACCATTTGGCCACCAGGCAACTCATTGATTTTCTGGGGAGCAATGTCTTCGTTTACCATGGTTTCGTGGAGTTCTATTTGGAAGGAAAGTGGGTGAAGGCGACCCCTGCCTTCAACCGGGAACTCTGTGAAAGGCACAAGGTGGAGCCGTTGGAATTCAATGGGCGGGAGGACTCCCTTTTTCACTCTTTCAACCGGGAAAACAAGAAGTACATGGAGTATGTGGAATACTGCGGCACCTATAGTGATATCCCAGTGAACGCCATAGTAGCCGCCTGGAAAAAAAAGTACGGCGAAGATCGGGTGGAGGAGTGGATTGAGATGTTTGCCCAAAAGGAAGATACTAAGTTTGCTGATTTTGATAAAGAGGATGTCTGGGAAGGATGAAAAACTGACCCTAATTGGTGTAAATTAGCCCGGATATTTCATGAATTGCTGTCGCGAGACCACGAAGATGGACGTGCCACCGGGCAACCGCAGGGTGTTGGTTCCGAGGCGTACCTGAACGGTACGTCGCAGGGGCCGACATCCGAGGACGCCAGGAAGGACGGCCATATCCGTGGTCGCAGCAAGTCATTCATGAAATATTCGGGCTAGGTGCCATATTACTCCAAGCAGAGCAAGAAGGGGATGGACTGCGGACACTCAAAAGGTGGGAGGAGCAGTAATAATGGTTGACTACTTCGTGAATCTTCACCCAGTGTTACAGGCTTTTCTTGCGACGTGTTTCACCTGGTTTTTAACAGCTCTTGGGGCAGCAGGGGTTTTCTTCACTCGAACAGTGAATAAGAAAATACTTGATCCCCTGCTCGGTTTTGCCGGAGGGGTGATGATTGCAGCCAGTTATTGGTCTCTGCTCGCCCCAGCCCTCGAGATGGCTGAACAGCAAGGTCAGATTTCCTGGGTCCCGGCTGCAGTGGGCTTTCTGTTGGGAGGAGTGTGTCTGCGGCTTGTTGATAAACTTTTGCCACACCTCCACCTTTATGCTCCCATCGAGGAAGCTGAAGGAATCTCAACTACCTGGCGACGGACTACTTTACTCGTTCTAGCTATCACCTTGCACAATATCCCAGAAGGTCTGGCCGTCGGCGTTGCCTTCGGGGCTGTAGCCCACGGTCTACCCACGGCTACCCTTCCTGCGGCCATTGCTCTGGCTGTGGGCATTGGTTTGCAGAACTTTCCAGAGGGGATGGCAGTTTCCATGCCATTACGACGGGAAGGGGTATCCAGGCTAAAAAGTTTCTGGTATGGGCAACTCTCTGGTATTGTGGAGCCCATTGCCGGTGTTATCGGGGCTGCCGCGGTCATCGTTTCGCAGCCAATTTTACCCTACGCCTTGGCCTTTGCCGCTGGCGCAATGATTTTTGTGGTGGTGGAAGAGGTGATACCCGAATCCCAGCGCGGCGGGAATGCGGATTCGGCAACTATGGGGCTCATGATTGGCTTCACGGTGATGATGATACTTGATGTATCCTTAGGCTAAGGCAAGGAGATTGTGGATTGCGGAATTGTCCTCCGGACTCCCACCCTTCGGGCGGGTTCCCAGTTTCGGATTGGGGAATTTTAATTTGGTTTTTGATTTGCATTTGAAGAGAGCTTAATGAAAGCAGCATCTATCCCTAATGAAATGACGGCCTGTGTGTGGCGTGGAGGGCCCAAAGTAGAAGTTGAAACTGTGCCGGTACCGGAAATCGGCGAGGGCGAAGTGCTTGTTCGGGTTGAAGCTTGCGGGCTCTGCCCTACTGACATCAAGAAGATCGATCTGGGCCTGGCGGAGCCACCTGTAATCCTTGGCCATGAGATGGCAGGCGTGGTGGTGGCAGCAGGTCAAGGTGCTGAAGGATTTCTCGGCAAGCGAGTGGCCGTTTATCACCATATCCCGTGTTTGAAATGTAGACTATGTGAACTGGGCCGCTTCAGCCAGTGTGCCGGTTATAAAAAAACAGGCACAACAGCGGGGTTTACCCCTGCCGGAGGAGGATGGGCTGAATACGTCAAGGTTTCTTCCTGGATTGTAAGCGGCGGCGGGGTGGTGGAGATTCCGGAGCGGTTGCCGGTCAAGGTTGCCATTCTTATGGAACCTCTCAATACCTGTCTCAAATGCAAGAGTACTCTTCCTCCTTCGAAGGGAACCGTGGTGATATTGGGGCAGGGACCCGTTGGACTAATGCTGACTGCCCTGATGCACAGAGATGGTTGGGAGGTTTTTGCGGTTGAGCCGCTGCCGGAACGACAGGAAAGAGCTGTCAGGTACGGTGCCAAGGCAGCCTTTCATCCCGGCAAAGATCTCAATACGAACCTGCAGGAGATTGCTCCACCGTTAGGCCCTGATGCTGTCATCGCTGCCACGGAATCCGAGGAAGCAATAAATGGTTCTCTTCGTGCCTTGAGGCCCGGCGGGAAGTTGATTCTCTTTGCCCATACCCGCATGGGACAAGAACTCAAAATCGATGCTGGACAAATAGGTATGGCTGAAAAACAGGTCATAGGAAGCTATTCGTCTTCTCTTGAGCTCAATGGACTGACCACGGAAACCCTTATTGATCAACGATATCCTTGGGGAGAGTTTGTGACCCATGTGTTTCCTCTAGATGAAATCAATCAGGCCCTCGCCCTGGCAAAAAGTCCTGAAGGGGACTCGCTGAAAATCGCCGTAACCCCAGATCTAGGGAAAGCATAGGGCATAGAGCATAGAGTCAGAGGAAAGAGAAGTGCTTTGCACTCAAATTCGAAATACGAAACCCGAAGCACGAAACAAATACAAAATCCGAATTCTCAAATGTTCAAAACGTAACTTTTCGAATAAGGCTTGTCTAATGTTTTGGTCATTTGGATTTTGGTAATGCGAATTTGTTTCGGATTTCGATATTCGGATTTCGGATTTACACTAGATATGAGTCTCTGTGGTGAAAGAAATAATAATTGCTGTATAGGTATCATTGGTAGGATGGGAATGGGAAATCAAAAAGCTATACCTGTGACAATGATGGCCTGTGTGCTTCACGGAAAGGAAGACGTCAGGTTGGAAAGAATACCGGTGCCAGATCTACAACCGGGCGACATCCTTGTTAGGGTAGAAGCGGCTTTGACCTGTGGTACGGATTTGAAAGTCTTCCTCCGGGGCTATCATGAACGCATGATTCAGCCACCATCTGTGTTCGGCCATGAATTTGCCGGCGAGGTAGTAGCCAGCGACAATGGACAGTTCTCCGCGGGCACGAGGATAGTCGCCGCTAACTCAGCCCCCTGCTGGGATTGCTATTTCTGTGAATTAAACAAACCCAATTTGTGTAATGACCTGCTTTTTGCCAACGGGGCCTATGCCGAATATGTTCGTGTTCCCGCCAGGATTGTGGAGGAAAATTGTCTCACCATCCCAGCAGATCTTCCAGCGGCCAAAGCGGCGCTGGTGGAGCCACTGGCCTGTGCAGTCAAAGGTGTGGAGGATGTGGCCATACAGGAAGGAGAAAAGGTACTGGTGATCGGTGCCGGGCCTTTAGGCTTGATGCTCGCACGACTCTCAGTGTTGGCCGGCGCAGAGGTCACCACGGTTGATGACCAATCAGATCGACTTGCCGTCGCTGCTGAACTGGGCGTGACCAATACTGTTGCAGAAAGGCTCTCACCGGAGTTGCTCGAGCGGCTGCGGGATGAGTACACACCTCACAAGCTGGGTTTTGACTGCGTGATTGAGGCCGTGGGCAAGGCAGAAACCTGGAATCAAGCGGTGGAGTTGGTGCGGCCGGGTGGCCGGGTGAACCTTTTTGGCGGCTGTCCACGTGGAACTGAACTGCGTGTAGATACAACCCGCCTCCATTACGACGAGATTCGCATCTATGCCTCTTTCCATCATACTCCGGAGACGGTTCGCAAAGCTCTGGAATTCATTGCAACCTCTCAGGTCCCAGCGTTCACTCTGGTCAGAGAGGGAAGATCTCTTCAGGATTTACCGGAGGTTCTCCAGGAGATGCGCGCAGGCAAAGCTCCCCCAAAAACGGCAATTCTTCCTAAGCTTCCTGCGGGAGCTTGTCTGTCAGCAGAGGAGCTGGAGGCTTTTGTCGGCTAGTATCACGACCGTGACAGGCAAAGCCAACTCTTGCTACCTGCCGGGTAGACTCGTGGATTAATACATCTTGCCGCTGGTACTACCGCCATTCTGCGGGTTAACCCTCACTCTGAAAGGCCTATAAAATGGTTCGCTACTCTTTTGCTTACCGTAACGGTCGAGTTCGTACCTCTGGCCGCGTACCCTGACCTTGGTACTACCAACGTTCAGGGGTTCGAAGCAGATTAAACCCTTATCTTTATCAATAGCGTATGCGACAATGTTGTTATTTCGGAGCCAGACTTCTTCAACATTATAGCCGCCATGGGTGGGCTTTCCGGACAAAGATAAAGTGTCGCATCTAATGTCACCCATTTTTATGTGGAGAGTTCTCTCCGCAAAACCATCCACTGCACTCAGGGAGGCAAATAAGAGCACAACAAGGAAGAATAAGATTTTTGTGTTTCTGATGTTCATAGTTTTCTCCTTCTCCTTCAAGATTCCGCGAGAATATTCATAGTAATAATCATTAATCGTCTCAGTTGCACGTTTTTACAAGATATTGTTAAGAGGAAGGAAAAAATCCGGCTGCAGGAATGACAGCAGAGTACAACTTCACGTCATTCCCGCGGAGGCGGGAATCTAGATTCCGGATATCCGCCTGAGGCGGATTCCGGAATGACGAATCGCGGCTGCCCTTCGACCCCTTCGATAAACTCAGGGCAGGCAAGCTCCCCGGGACTACGCCCGGGACAGGCAGGACGGGGAAAGCCGCTCCCACAGGATGATGTACCTCATGCCGTTTGTGAGAGACTTTTAGCCTCGTTTTCTATCGTTCAATGGACTCGGGTTCAAATTCCAAGGGGTAAGATTTTGGCAAGAACCAGTGGAGGATCAGAAATGAATGATATGCTCTTCCAACTCGTCAGGGTGCACATATTCCTCGGGCAAGACTTTACCGCGCACTGAGATACCTGCTTCGTGGACCGTGTTGGGGCTACCCGACATCAGGGGATGCCACCACTCCAGTTCCTTCCCCAAAGCCAGTCGGCGGTAGCCGCAGGTTCCAGGGAGCCACTCCAAATCCGCAGCCTTGGCGGCTGTCATAACCAGGCACGTTGGCACCAGTTTGATGCGCTCTTGATAAGATGTACAACGGCATGACCACATATCCAGCAGGCGACAGGCTACATTGGTGTAGTGGACCTCTCCGCTGTCCTTGTACTCCACTTTGTGTAAACAGCATCTGGCGCAGCCGTCACAGAGCGATTCCCATTCCTCCGGAGTCATCTCCGTGAGAGATTTGCTTTTCCAGAATGGTTCAGTACCCACTGTCATGGTGCTGCGATCCAAAGAGGAGGTTTCAGTGTTCAGCGGCTATTTTTCTTTTACCTGACACCTGACACCTGACACCTGACACCTGAGATTTGGTGCTTGGAGTTTGACATCTTGCGATGCTCCACCACTCAGTTATTCCATCAGACTTTCGCATGGAGGCATGACACTACAAACCTCCTTTGGAGGCCGCTCAAAGCCAGGTCATCAGGGCCCGGATTCTTTACTTCTCAACCGACCTCTCTGAACTTTCTCGTCTGGTAGATGGATAGCATGGAGGAGTGGGAAAGGAAAGCCCCAATCGGAAGGGAATGCAGGATACGGACTGGTCAACTGTTCTCTGGAGTTTCTCTCGATTCGAAATCGTCACATTGGGCGCAAAGAGGTTCGGCTTCTTTCTGCAATACTATCGTTCTCGTTACGAACAGGTCAGGTGGTATCTCACTGACCAGTGCTTTCAGATGTTCGCATAATGGGTAATGGTTGCAATCCACAGGTCGTCTGCGATTGTGCAAGGGTGGCTCTCCCGGCGTTAGAAACATTGAGGTGTTCGCAAGAAATTACCCAAAAAGAAATCTTGTTGTAAATAGGTAAAACCACCATTTTTCTTGGGAAAATTAGTAGCTAAAAATCATTCTGCTGGTATTCGAGATGTGATGGGGCTTATAATTAAGAATCTAACCCAAGTACCTCAGGAACGCTTTAGGCTTAGGTAGGCGCAATGAAAACGAAAGATACGAGACTTGCTCGTCAGCTTAAAATTGTGACCTTCTTTCCGGCAGGGGCTGGGACATTCATGGCACTTTCTATCCTGCTTATTCAGTACTGGAAGTGGTTCCAAGGCGGCGAATGGCAAGGAATGTCTCTTGCCGAGTTCGTGCCGCAACCCCTGTTTCAATGGGCAGTTGCAAAAGAAGGGGGACTGCTGGGCTTGAAAAAGATGGTTCTTGCTGCCTTGTCAATCCATGCCTCTGTATGGTTTTTTGTGACTGGCTGCGTTTTTACCTTTATATTGTTCGAATTGACCAAACCGTTGTTAAAGGACTGATCTCATTTGGGAGAGAGCGAGGTGTCAAATGGCGAAGAACCCCAGAAGCGGGAAAGAAAAGCGAAGAGAGAAGGGGAAAGAAAGGGAGAATTACTGGGCAGAGGTAATGAAGGAGCAAGCGAAGAAAGAAAAAGCCGAACAGGCGAAGGCCAAAAGAGAGCAGGCTAAGAAGGAAAAAGCAGCAGCAGAAGAAGAGGAAAAAGAAGAAGAGGAGAAAGGAGAAGAGGCTGAAGAGTGAGAGTGTTCGCAGTCAGCGAAGCATCTGTCAAGAGCGAACCCCCATTTTTTTCAGCAAGGAAATCAACCGATCAGGATAATCCGTAACAATGCCGTCCACGCCTAGGGCGAGCAGCCGTTTCATATCATTCACCTCGTTGATGGTCCAGACATGAACCTCGAGATTGAGACCGTGGGCGGTGTTCACAAATCTCTTCGTTAGAACACGCAGTCCACTACTATATTCTGGGACCTGAAAAGCTTGACAGGCAGGCCTGTATGCCGCTCCGAGGAAAACCATATTCATCATAAAAAACAGGGCAACCTCTCCAGTGCCAGCGGAGGTAGCGACTTCGGGGCACACTCGTCTAAAATCTTTGAGCACTTTTGAACTGAACGAAGCCGCCATTACCCTATCCACCATATCGAAGGTTCGAATCGTCTTACAAAGTGACGCAAGCAACGAAGGTTTTTCCTGTTTGATATCTATATTTATGCGTACAGTGGGGAGAGCAGTGAAAACCTCTTCCAATGTCGGCACCGTAATACCACTTCCTCGAAAAGGGAAAGTTTGGCCACCATCTGATGTCCAGTTGTAACCTGCATCTAGCGTCTTCAGTTCCTCCAAGGTGAATGAACTAATCGGCCCCGAACCGTTGGTGGTGCGGTCAACGGTACTGTCATGCATCAAAACCAGAATGTTATCGGCGGTGCTGTGTATTTCTGTCTCTAGCACGTCTACCCCTAAATCCACTGCCCGCTCAAAACCATACATGGTGTTCTCTGGCCATAAGCCAGCCCCGCCGCGGTGAGCCATTACCAGCGGACGACGCTGGATCTTTTCTGCAAAAGGAATGTCAGTGGCTGATTGGGAGAATGCCATCATAGATTTAGTCCTAGAAAACCTGGTCCTCAGAGCTAGGTCAGAGTTGAATGGATTTGCCGGTACGCGTGTTCATTGTTTCTCTTCCCTGACACCTGACACACGACACCTGAAACCTTGGGATTTGGTGCTTGGAGTTTGGGATTTCAGAGACTCATTATA
>PPDG01000389.1 GCA_002899795.1 Desulfobacteraceae bacterium
ATTAAAGTATGATATGTGACCTTTCAAAAGGCGTAAGAGAGTGCAGATCTTAACTCTATAATCAAAGATCTTCATACATCGCTATATCCGCGAGGATTGGCGCTATGCCACCTCCATGCGGTTGCTATAATTCTCTCGGGGTCGTCGTAGCGCGGATTCCACCCCAGTTCTGACTTTATCTTTTCCGAAGAGGCAACCAATCTCGCTGGGTCTCCTGGCCTTCTATCTGATTCCACAGCAGGAATTGGTTTCCCTGTGATCTCGCGTACGATCGAAATAATCTCACGGACCGAGTATCCAGATTGACATCCCAGGTTATAAACGCCACTCTCTCCACCTTCCATAAGCCTTTGTGCAGCTAGGATGTGAGCTTCTGCCAGGTCCATGACATGAATGTAGTCACGAATGCAGGTGCCGTCAGGTGTATCCCAATCTGTGCCGTAAATCTCAATGTACTCTCTTTGTCCCAAAGCTACCTGAAGTACCAGTGGAATCAAATGCGTTTCCGGGGAGTGGTCTTCACCGATCTCGCCCTCTTTACTTGCCCCTGCAGCGTTGAAATATCTGAGCGAAATATGCTTTAGGCCATGGGCTGTGTCGCAGTCCTCTAAAATTTCTTCTATAAAGATTTTGGATCTACCGTAAGGATTGGTTGGCTCTGTAGGCTCTGTTTCTAAAATGGGTAAATTCTCTGGTTCACCGTAAACCGCAGCTGTTGATGAAAGGATGAATTTATCGACCCCATGCCTCGCCATCGCCATCAAAAGGCTAGTCGTTTTTGCTGTATTGTTGTGATAATAGTTGAGGGGGAGCTCTACCGATTCGCCAACAAGACTGAAGGCGGCAAAGTGCATAACGCAGTCAATTTTTGAAGTCGAAAAGATCTCTTCAATTAAATCCTGGTCTCCAAGATCACCCTGTATGAACTTTCCAGCCACAACTGACTTACGGTGTCCTGAAGAAAGATCGTCTAGAACCACCACATCATGACCATGACTCGCCAAATGTTTAACCATGTGAGAGCCGATGTAGCCAGCACCCCCAACGATCAGAAACATTGCCATAATCTTGCCACCCTTTCAGGTTAACAAATTAACGAGTTAGTAACCTCCTACGGAACTGTCACTCAGTTCTACACTAAGCAGATGGGCCTCGCCGGGTTGCCACTATCAAATCCTCTGTAGTTGCTGCAAAAAAAAGGCCAAAGATTGGATTGTCAGTGGAATGATGAGTGAAGACTGGGGGGGCTGATTTCAAATAGTGGAGAGAGAGGTAGACTGAACTCTATTACCGTGAAACTGTGGATTACATCCCTTAATTCACACTTTGCTGGAATTTAATCTGTCACGAAGTATTGGGGCATGGGTAAGAAATTGGGCATGTTATAATGATATTTTTACAGGAGGTAGAGAGATGAAAATCGAAATCATAGACGGCGTGGAAATTGACATCAGTGGCCCGCTGCGCAAACTCCGTCTTAAAGACGGCTGGTACGTTGTAGGCGAAGGGAGCCTCGACACCGTGGATAGTGAGGAGGAGGCTGAGTTACTAATCCAACATCTTACAACCCAGGAGGTGGAGCAAAAATGACATCCAACTGGAGATGACATCCCTTAATTCACACTTTCCTCACCTGAGACTCAGTACAAAATATGGGGAGTATTCTGAAGTAGCAATGTTTCATGAAATATCCGGGCTAAACAAGAAAAACCCCTAGCGTTATGCCACTGGGGGATTTTGAGAAATGGTCGGAGTGCTCAGAGCCTAAGTAAAGTTCTCAATTTGCAGCCACTGCCACGTGAGTCCGCATCTCGATCTCTGTCTGACAGCCGCTATTGTCCACCTTCAGTACAATACAGGGGCACTTGTTCTTTGAGACCCTTTTTATTTGGCGCTGTCTTTCATTGGCGCTGAAAACAACGAACATTGCTACCAACGTGACAAACAACGCTGCAATCACAATCCAGGCTTTAATCACTTTGATTTTCATTGTACCCCGCCCTCTGCCAGGATGCATATTCTGATGGCAATTCCCAAAAGTTAGGATAGGGCTCGGGTGAAAGCCCCCACCGACCCTATGCCGATGGGGGCAACCCATGAAGGAGGTATCATTGAGTGAGCTACCATGCTCACGTCACGGATGCACTAATCTTAGTGCATCACGTGTTTTAGGATATCTATGCTGTCGAGGGCTTTCTCTGACCCCATGACGACGCTGGACAATG
>PPDG01000011.1 GCA_002899795.1 Desulfobacteraceae bacterium
ATCCGTAGGTCGCAGGTTCGAATCCTGCCGGGCGCACCAGAAAGAAACGCGACTGGACCAACAGGTTCAGGCGCGTTTGTTTTTAGGAGCATGCGCTTGCCTATGAGTTCGGGCGTGTAGCAACTCTTAGTGAGCTTGTCCCCCTTCGCTTCGCTCAGGGCAAGCTCACTAAGTGAGGGAAATCCTACCGAGAAATCCGCCTTGCCTGTCAGATTGACAAATCCTAGAATTTGCTCTAGCTTCGAAGATCTAGCCCGTATATCCAGTACTTTCATGAAGTCGCCCTAGGGAGGGGCCAAGGCACAAGGAGGAGACGAGATGAAATTTAGCCTTACACCTGCGCGTTGGGCAGCATTATTCTGCACGGTGCTCATTATCCTTCCGAGTTGTGCTTCCAAACGGGTGGCACCCCCACCAGAAGGCAAAACCTTTCAAGTGCCCTGGGGAGCTGTGCCTTTGGAAAGATGGGACCCGACGGTCAAGAATACCTTCGAGCGGGACCTCATAGAAGGGGTTAAAGTTCGTCTCCGAGAGCTTCGCAAGGAGGCAGGAGGAAAACCCATTACAGTTCGGGGCCTGGCGCTTTCCGGGGGAGGCTCTCACGGCGCCTACGGGGCCGGAGTTCTCATTGGCTGGACGGACGCCGGCACCCGCCCCGAGTTCGATGTGGTGACCGGTATTTCCACCGGAGCCTTGACGGCCACAGCTGTATTTCTCGGGCCGGAGCAAGACGACTCGCTCAGAATGTATACCAAGGTTACGAACAAGGACATTTTCAAGTCTCGAGGCCCGCTTGCTGTTTTGACCGGGGATAGCATGTATGATGCGGCACCATTGAGAGCGCTCATCGCCAAGCAGATTGACGATGGTGTGCTCCAAGCGGTTGCCCGGGAGTACGCCAGAGGGAGGCGGCTTTATGTGGGTACCGTCAACCTTGACGCCCAAGCCTTCACTATCTGGGACATGGGCCTTATTGCCTCCAGCGACCGGCCGGATAAGCTGGAGCGCTACAGGGATGTCATCCTGGCCTCGGCGTCCGTTCCTGTGCTCTTCCCTCCCGTCTACATTCCGCTTGAGGTGGGCGGAGAATCCTATCGACAGATGCATGTGGATGGCGGTGCTAGAGAGATGGTTTTCTTCCCTGAATTCATTAAAGATTTTGACAAGGCCATTGCCGAGGCTGGCCTCAGCCGTGCCGATGTGCACGGCGAAATCTACGTGCTCTTTAACGGCAGAATCTCTGCAAGGGGGACGTATGAACCTGTTGAGCCCCGGGCATTGTCGGTTATGGAAGAGTTTGTGCGTACCCTCATGAGGAAGAGCATCACCAGCAGTATTTACCAGATCTGGGTGCGAGGGCTGATTCACAAGATGGACATTCACATTACCGATATTCCACCTGAGTACGAAAATTTGCAGAGCGATATGGAGTTTAACCCTGATGACATGAAACGGCTGTTCGAGTTCGGGTACAACCGGGCTGTCAACGGCCAGGCTTGGTGGACTCAGCCTGCGGTAGAGAATTACCAGGAGCTCATCGAGAAGATCAGTCCGTCCGAAGTCATAGGAGAGATGGAAGCCAGGCCAGAGTTCCGTCGTATTGAAAAGTGGCGTCCTAAAGAATGAAACATGTGGTAATCCGGTAACTGAAACAGCGAGCGCATTACCCGTCTCGCCCCTGGGCGGGACGGCGAGGTTAGCGAGTGAACCTGATAAAATGGGCGAACACCTTGTCTGTAATAAAGTCCTCCCATTACCCGACTATTGAGCAAATGGATTGGCAAGCGGAAAATCCTAACGCTACCAAACAGATTAAAGGCGAACACAAATGAAAACCTGGCTGCAGCACATGTTACACCCTTTACATCTATGGGCCCGGTTTCGGGGGCACTGCAAGAGATGTTTCAGGCTGTACGAGAGTTATCTGTGGCAGCCTTTTGTAAGACACCACCTCGGGAGAAACAGATTATAAGAAATACAGTCCGCGTTGAAAGGATACTTGGTGTAATGAACTTTTTGGTTAAGATAAATATAGTACTTTTGATCATATCCATATCTTTGTTGGCGGGTATACATAATTATTGGTTGACCGGCGCTTTTTTCTTCTCATTCTAGTCTGTTATCTACCATGGTTTTCCACCGCTCCATGCTGGCCACGAATAGGCTTGCCTTTACCCCGCCTTGTATGGTAGAAAGCCTCAATTTTCGATAATGGGTACCCAA
>PPDG01000009.1 GCA_002899795.1 Desulfobacteraceae bacterium
AAGGCTTTACAATACAGGCCGTTGAGCATGCGCGAGATATCACCAGGCGCAAACGGGCGGAGGAAGAGTTAGGTAGATATAAACTCATAGTCTCAGCAGTCCCTGACCCGATGTCTTTTATTGATAGCAACTATACCTATCGGACCGTAAACGATGCTTACACTGAGATATTCAAGAGGACCCGAGAGGAAATTATCGGACACCCCGTAGCAGAGATGTTTGGAACAGAGATCTTTGAAAAAAAGATAAAGGGTCATCTGGATCACTGTCTTACCGGTGAAGAAGTTCATTATCTTGACTGGTTGGATTTCCCCGATGGAAAAAGAAGATGTATGCATATCAGCTATTATCCTTTTTTCGAGAACGACGAATGTGTTTCGGGTGTTGTTGTCAATGCACGTGATACGACCGATCTGGAACTGGCTGAAGAGGCGCTGCGTGCGAGTGAGGAACGATTTCGCCACGCTTTCGAAAACGCCAGTATCGGAATGTGTTTAGTTGATACTGAAGGGCGTTTTGTGAAGGTCAATAACCAGATGTGCGAGATATTCGGCTACAGTCAAGAAGAGCTCGAAACTATGACTGTGAATGATATTACCCATCCGGATTATTTGGATGTAAGTCCCAGATTTATCCAGCAGTCATCATCAGGGGAGATCAGTCACGCCGAGTTTGAGAAGCAATACTACCACAAGAAAGGCCATATAGTATGGGGGCAAGTTACCAGTTCACTGGTCCAGGACGACAGTGGCACGCCCCGCTACTTCATCTCCCATGTAAACGACATCACCGAGCGCAAAAGCCTCGAAACCCAACTGCAGTCATCGCAAGCATTCAGCGATAAGATCATCAACAGCATCACCGATAATCTTATCGTCGTTGACCCCAGGACCCACGCAATTGTCCAGGCGAACGATGCCTTTCACTCCCGGGTTGGCTTAGAACCTTCTAATGCAGTGGGAATGAGGTGCCACGAGATCATGCTCGACAGGCCCACACCTTGCGCGGATTATGGTATTCGGTGTCCAATGGAAGAAACCGTTCGCACCAAAGGGCCCGCCATGTCGGACAAACTTTATCCTAACGCCGCAGGAGAGGAACGGTTGCTCGAAGTTGCAACGTATCCTCTTCTCGACTCTCAGGGTGAGATAAGCTCAATCATTAGACTGGAGCGGGACGTTACTGAAAAGCGTGAGATGGAAAAAGCCCTGGCCTTTCGTTCTAAAGAACTACAAAAGACCCAGCATCAACTGGAGACACTCTTTGACATTTCCCGGCAGGTGAGCGCTATAGAATCCCTCCCAGAGGTTGTTCATTTCGTCCAGGAAATCGGTCAGGAAATTTTCCCGGAATCAGAGATGTTTTTTTTCCTTTTGGATGGTGAAAAACAGCGGTTTCTCGAGCTGGAGGAATGCAACTTCAGCACGGTTGAACCCCTGCTGAGAGGTATTCAGGAACTCGAACAGTCCGGATTGATTTCGGATTTTGTCCAGTACGTACAAAATGTAAAGGAAATGCACATAATGAGCTCTGAATACAGCAATGACAATCCCGCCTTTCTGAGCTTGCTCGCAAAGAGTTATCCGAGTTGGTTCGGCTTGCCAATCTCCACGCCTCATCAATGTATTGGTTACTTCTTGCTGGGCTCAAAAATCTCACAGGAGCATTCTCGCGAGGATCTGCACTTCTTTCACAATTTATTTAACCAGATAGCAGGAGACATTCATCACCTGGTCCGCCATGACACGGAGATAAATCTGCTCCGCCAGGAAGTGACTGAACGGACATCTCATGGAGAAATCATCGGTCAAAGTGACGAGATGCAGAAAATCTATGAACTCATTGATCTGGTATCAGGATCCGACGCTACAGTTCTGATCGCCGGAGAAAACGGCACCGGCAAAGAACTGGTCGCACAGGCCATTCATCGAGAGAGCCATCGAGGAAGCGGTCCCTTTATAGTGGCCAATTGTTCAGCCTACTCGCCGGCTTTACTGGAAAGCGAGCTTTTCGGCCATGAAAAAGGCGCTTTTACTGGCGCGATTAAGAGGAAAAAAGGTCGCATAGAAAGGGCCAAGGGTGGCACATTGTTGCGGGATGAAATAGGCGACATTGCTCCTGCCACTCAAGTTCTGCTGCTTCGATTTCTCCAGGATCACTGTTTTGAACGGGTAGGTGGCGAGCAAACCCTGGAGGCTGATGTGCGTGTTTTGGCGGCCTCTA
>PPDG01000289.1 GCA_002899795.1 Desulfobacteraceae bacterium
ATTAGCGCTCCCTATGACATAATGAGCGGGCGGGGATAAACCTCGCCTCTACATTTATTTTGCCGCTATGAATGGTATTATAACGAAAGAAAAAAGGGGGCATATCTTGAATACTAGCCCGCTCCTGTCGCTATGGCTACGTTTCAATCATAACCCGTTTTAGCATCTCTTGCCGGTAAATCTTCATGAGTTCGTTTCGGGTAATGACCCCGAGGAGCCGACGAAATCCATCATCGCTCGCCGCCACTACTGGAAGCTCTTCCATATCAATGTAGCTGAACTTGTTCATGGAAGAAGCCAAGGTCTCATCTGGGGTAACGTACACCACATCGGTATTGGCCAGATCTTTAGCATACACCAGCCCGTTGAGCTGATCGTCGTAAATGAACTCTTTGAGGTCCTGAAAAGAAATAACTCCCAACAGGTTGTCATCCTCGTCCGTAGTATAAAGATAATTGCCCCGCCCTCCGAGGAAAAGCTGCATTACCTCATTGTATGGCATGGTTCCGGGTATCTTAGACACCTGGTAGTTCATGACGTCACGTGCGGTGAGGCTGGCCAGAATCCCCATCTCCCGGCCGGCCGAAATGTCGATGCCGCGATCAATGAGAACTTGGGTGTAAATGGAGTGATGCATTAGCCTACGGTGGACTACAGTGGCCAAAACACAGGAAGTCATCAGCGGCAGGATAACCGCGTAACTGCCGGTCAACTCGAAGCCCATCATGATGGCAGCCATGGGGGCCTGGACCGCAGCTCCCAGCACCGCACCCATGCCAACCAGGGCATAACCTCCGGCGTGGGGGGCAATATTCGGAGCCAGAATATTGAATACCATCCCTAAAACACCTCCGAGCGTAGCCCCCATAAAAAGGCAGGGGTAGAGAATGCCTCCCGAGCCCCCGGATCCTAAAGTAAGACTAGTAGCGATAATTTTTAGGGCCAGCATGGCCAACAGGGTCTGCCAGATGAAATCACCCTGAATCGCCTGGGTGATAGGATCATAGGAACAACCTAGAATCTGAGGAAAGAAGAAGCCGATAGCTCCCACGCCCAGACCGCCCAGTATGGGTTGCCAATGAGTCTTGACCGGAGCGAACTTCTCGAAAAGCTTCTCCATTCCATGCAGGGTTTTGGTAAACCACACCGAAACAATCCCGGCGGCAACGCCGAGAATTGCATAGAAGAAAATCTCCCAGTAACTGAACATCATGTAAGGTGGGAGTTTCAGAGCCGCACCATGGACCAACCAGGCCCTGCTTACGGCTGTAGCAACCACGGAAGAGATAACGATAGGGCTGAAGCTGTGCAGATTGAACTCGCCCAGCACCACCTCCAGCGCAAAGAGCACCCCAGCGATGGGAGCGTTGAATATGGCGGCAAGGCCGGCCGCAGCCCCACAGCCCACCAGCACCCGCATCCGCTCCCCGGATACCTTAAAGAATTGGCCTACTGCGGAACCAATGGAGGCGCCGATCTGAATGATGGGTCCTTCTTTTCCGGCGGAGCCGCCCGAACCCAAGGTAATGGCCGAGGCCAACATGCGCGTGGAAAAGGTACGCACCTTGATGATGCCGCCTTTCAGGGCCACAGCCTCCATGGTGGCCGGGACACCGTCGCTCTTGGCCTCAACTGGAAAAAAGTAGATGAGAGGAGCCAGAAAGAAGGCTCCAAAGGCAGGTATTAAGATGACAAGCCATTTGGGGTTCCCCACCAGGTCTGGAACGATTTCGAAGAAGAAATGCTGACCGATTTCTATCATCCATTCGAAACCGATGCTCCCCAGACCTCCCAGAAAGCCCACTATCACGGCCACGATTATTAAAAAAGTCTGATCGCTCAGTTGATAGCGGCGAAAGAATCCGAGCAACCGATTTCTAAGGGAGCGAGCAATACCGTCTTTGGCTGGGTTTTTCATCAACAGTCAAGCCTCGTCTCACGAGAAATTCTGCAGAGGGAGCCTGTGCAGCAACTAACGTGAAACCCTAGTTCCTGGAGCCCGATAGGGATAGACCTCATCTCCACAGATCATTTTAGCAAGGACGGTGCCACCGAGGCCAAAAATGCCATCAAACATTTTATCTAATGACAACAGTTTATTATAAGGCAAGGCTTCAGGCAGTCAAATTGGCGTCAAGAAATTATCTGCAAACTTTGCAGTAATCCTTAAATCCAAGCTTGAGACCACCTATAAACCAAATTTTTGCAATAATATCA
>PPDG01000460.1 GCA_002899795.1 Desulfobacteraceae bacterium
GAACCGCATCGCTAACATATTAGTTAGCAATATGTTAAACTCTTCAAAAAAGGCTGTCAAGTGGAATGTTTTGGATGGGGGATTAGGGGATTGAGGAAGGCAGAGGGCATAGGGAAATACAGCGGGCAGCGGACAGCCGTCAAAAATCAGAGGTCAGAGATCAGACGTCAGAGGTCAGGGTAAAGCTGATCTCTGATCTCCGACTTCTGACCTCTGTGATAGACGACTTCGACGATTTACCGTTCACCGCTTCCCCCATACTCCCTCAAGATCTCAATGTGCCGATTCTCCTCTGCAATGATTTCATTCAACCCCTCCAGGGTATCGGAATCCTCGATGAAGGCTTGAAGCATCTGGTAGAAAAGAATGGTATCTTTCTCGAGCTCAACGGCTAACTCGATTAAGCTTTCCACGGTATCCAACTCGGATAAATTCGCATCATCAAGAGAAAATGTCTGATCCCCTATCAGATTCTGAAGCATTGCTTCACCAATTTCGGCCACTTTCTGTTCCTCATCTGCAGTCTTTGTCTTATCTTTGAGCTTTTCAAACCACTGTGCATGTTCGTGTTCTTGATCAGCCAAAAAAAGAAGAACCGGCTTGAGCGCTGGATTTGAGATCTTTTCCATTGCTTCGCGGTAGAAGCTCTCCCCGTTTTTCTCGATCTTGATGGCAATGTCGATTATTTCTCGAATTGAAAACATGTTCCTCCTACTAATTCCTGAATCACTCAATTACCCGATTTCATCTGAAAAATGAAATCGGATTAATATCCGCCATCGTTCTGAGCCCGGCCGGGGCCTGAATTACCACAGGTATGGCATTGACTATTATGGCACAGGTGGCCGTATCGCCGTTAACACCTTCTTCGATGGCCATGTCTATACTGGGAGTTCCCTGGATAAGAACTCGGTCACGTGGTTCCGGCTCCCCTATGGTGGCCCGAAACACCAATGTTATCATCTCTTTGTCTCCAATGTAGCCCCTGCCAATCTGGTTGACCCCAAGCGCCTTGTCCGGCTCAATGGTAAGATTGGCAGTGGTAACTTCCTGAGAAGCGATTACGGGCTCTATAATGTCCTCGGTTCTGTCCAGTCGCCACCCTAATCCAGAAGCAAGGAGATGCATGGATTCAGTCAGCCCAACATGCCTCAAATTGCCTGCTTTTACTCTCTCCTCGAACTCCCGCACCGTAAGCCCAGCGCCAATCTTCTTTTGAAAAGGCAATCTTCTAAACTGCGCATCTTGGATGCGTTCCACCGTCACCTTTTCCACATCTCGACAGACGCCGGTCATCACCAGGGGCAAGAAATCCATAAGAAAGCCGGGATTCACCCCTGTGGACAAAACGGAGACCCCTTGCTCTCTGGCAGCCAAATCAATCTCTTTGGCCAGGCTAGGGCTGGTTAGCCACGGATACATGAGTTCTTCGCAAGTGGAAACCACATTCTTGCCGCAGGAGATAATTTCCAGGACCTGAGGCCGAATTTGTTCCAGGCTTGATGTAGTTGTAAGCACAACAACCTCTGCATCTACCTCTCTCAGCAGATTCGTCGAATCGTCAGTGACATAAAGACCTAGTGCTTTGGGCAATTCAGCCAGTACACCAACATCAACTCCTACCTTAGGTCGATCGGAATCAATGGCTCCGACAAGGTCAAAATGACCCCTTTCAGTCAGGTATTGAACGCTTCTGCAACCAATAGGACCAAGTCCGTACTGTACCACCCTGATCTTCTTGTTCATTAATCTCCCTCTCACTATTTGTCACGTACAGATATCATTCCATGGAATAGTCGCCGAAGATTACATCTTGAATCACCTCAGGTCAATACCGTAGGTCACAGTTGACAGCTTTATTTCCCTATGTTCTATGCCGTTCACAATCCCACATCTCACATCCCTAAATTCCTCAATCCCAAATCTACAATCTAAAATCCCCCCCTCCCCTTCTCACACCTACAATACTTGCGAGCTCGCCAAAAAAACACCCCCAAATAACTTAATTTATAACTTTAAAAATACATATTTATTTTCATAAATTACAAATATTTAAAAAGATATTAAGAGCTCTTGGACGGGGGCAGGGATTAGCCGCCTTCGCCTGATAGCTTCCGCCTTCGTTAAGGCTTCGGCGAGACAAGTCGGCGCGCCAAGCAGGACGGAGAATAGAAGACCGAAAAAAAATAGGAGCATAGGGCATGGAGTAAAAGA
>PPDG01000005.1 GCA_002899795.1 Desulfobacteraceae bacterium
ACATGCTTGAAGCGGCAGTTGTTAGATTAGTATAGTCATAGGGCAAGAATACCGGTATCCGAGAGGTGAATATCAAAATTCCCAAGTCATCACTATGAATGCTTTACGATTTTTTCTGATGATGTCTAATATTTAACATGGACACCTGGATTCCAGCTCCACTCATCTCATGAGATCGTAGACCTGATTCTCAGCATAGATATCATCCAGCCAAAAAAGAGCAGGAATCTGCAGATAAATGTGGGCTTCGGTACACTTTTATTCTCTTAACTTGTACTCTTCTAGGGAAAGCTTTTATGGCTAACATCAGGCTCCGATATCCTGTTTATACTCTTGATCAAACACCGTTGCTTCCAGCCGGTACTATCTTGTCGGAAAAGTCCTTGCACTCATTAGTCCGGGCAAATGAACGAAGGCCTTATAAGCTCCGAACGTTGTTTAGTCATGGTACCATAAAGAAGGATGTGCTTCATTTTATACGCCAACCACCTTACCGAATAATTTTCGCCGATAATAAGCAAAATACCAAACTGTTGAACCTGTTAGATAGAGTTTTAGTGGTGTCTCCCATTTTGGAATCATTAGACTACTTCAGACAGTATGACTTCTATACTTACCGCCACATTCTCATTGTCTTAGCCTTAACCACACTTATATGTCAGGATTTGGTCGTGGACTATCAGGAATTGATGCAAGAGATTGCAGCCGGGGCTATGCATGATATCGGCAAGATCTGTGTACCCATGCAGATTCTGAAAAAAAATTCTCCTTTGACTCAGACTGAGCGAGCTATTCTGGAGCACCACGCCGCAGCTGGATTTGTCCTCCTCTGCTACTATCACCAGGACTCCCAGCATCTAGCTGCCATAATAGCTAGGGATCATCATGAGAGAAAAGACGGTTCTGGCTATCCTTTGGGCATTCTGCTCAACGACCCCATGGTGGAAATCGTTGCAGTCTGCGATGTTTATGACGCTCTCATTTCACCACGACCTTATCGACAAACTTCGTACGATAACAGGACAGCGCTGGAGGAGATAACAGTGATGGCCGAAGAGGGGCTATAAGCTGGGAGGTGGTTCAGGCTTTGGTGGCGCACAATCGCAAAAGCAAGCCTCATTACACCGATTGTCTAGTATCAAAAGAGAAAAGGGGAAAGCCTCCAGATGAAAGTGTTTACGGCATAATTGTTCCCGACACCAATGGCTCCTTAGATGAAATTTGACTGTAGTCTGGGGTTGTATTTGCCCACCATCTCAATCTCACCACTTAAACACCACACGGCTTCTTCGAAAGTATACGAAAGCCTTCGTAGCAGGCAGAGCATAGTATGTTTCCAAGGCGACTCTTTGATCGCCAACCCGAAGAGGATGCAATAGTTGAGGCAAGGCCAGCGAGGTCAGAGGAATGGTGTAGTGTCGAGCTGCAATTTTGTTATTTCAGGATGTTCCAAAGTTTTAAAAAATCTACTGAACAAGAGATTGTGGTCCACGGTGTATTGTGTGATCAGAATTGGAATTGACGAGAGAAGCTTGTCGAAATACGTCAGCCAAAATTGAAAGAGCTTCAAGCAGAGCAAATTATTATCAGTTGGTGAAGCGCTACCTCTGAGGCGCCATCTGTTGGTTGGCTATAGAAGAAAAGACATAGGCCATGTCTGTGGGTCATTTAGAATAAAAATTGTTGTCCTCGTAATGTCAATCTGAATAGGGCAACTTGTTCATACATGAAATCCTTTTGTCTCATTGGAGTTATCAAAAAGATCCCTATTTTACCTAGTCGACCAAGGCCACGACGGCTGCGATTAAGGAACCAACAGCTCAGTGAGGGAACCCGGATGGAGTCTTCGGACCTACATGGCCCGGATGTTTCATGAATTGCCGTCACGAGACCGCGGAAAAGCGTGTGCCACTCGAGGGACTATTGCGGATTGCAAATCTACTGAAGAGCTTGAGAAAACATATGGCGTAATCTGAACTCTTAAATTCTATATCATCAATCTGTGATCAGGAATCGGAAATCCGAATTCCAAAATCGGGCTTGAAGCGTAAGTGTACAGTACGTTGCAGGATGAGCTTGTCCTGAGCCTGCTGAAGGAACACCCGAGGACGCTCTGAAGGACGTCATATCCGCGGTCTCAGCAGACATTTCGTACAAGATCCGAGCTAGGATCACGTTGACACTCCCCGAGGGCCGTGATAGATAGTGTCCATC
>PPDG01000120.1 GCA_002899795.1 Desulfobacteraceae bacterium
GTTTCCGTTGCCAGTAGTTAGCAGATTGTTGCCCAAATACGACCTGCCAGGTTGAAGTCCAATCGCGGCTACCAGCCCGCCATCGCTCCCGTTCGGGCGAGGCGGGCTGGGAAAGCTGCTCCCACAGTATGATTAAATCTGATAGCTTGCTCCGACCACAAAGTCCTCTCCGTACACGTTCATCCAAAACCCAAGCCCTTACCTCATATCTTGAAGATATTTATTCCCGGTCCTTTATCCCGACGCGGGAAAAAAGAGTCTGACCCCTTTCTCCTTCACTACACATATGATCAAATAAGAAGTGCAGCACGTGGAAGCGAATTGATAGTTGGAGGTTGATCATGAGGGTTCACATTGGACACGCCAAGGAAGGAGACCTTATCTCCTTTCAATATAACGACAGTATTTACTGTGCGAATAAGACGATCCACAAAAAGATATGTTACCTGGTTGTGCAGGGAGTTCTGCAGGAAGACCCAAAGCTGAAGAGCGGAAAGTATGAGATCCGAATGATGATCTCATCTCCGGAGGAGGCTGAGGGGTACGAGGCGCTATTTCAAGTGGAGGATGGGCAGATGGTCGAAAGGAAGCCCAAGTAGCCTGAGGTCGGGTGAAGCAAGTAATGAGATGGGGGATGTGAGATTTCGGATTTGGGTTAGAATTACGAAGGGATAAGAGCCCGTAAAGTTATTTTTCTCCCTTGACAAGGCCAATCTTATCTGTGGTAAAGTAGTAGTACTGCGCTGTTCTATTCGTTGGGCTCAATCATGGGCCTGACATTATCCTCGTTTGTCTTTCCCATAAACCTTTCCAGGTTAATACCTAAAACTTGGTTTCTGGCTTATCTTTGCGGCCAGAAGGAGGGGGTCATGGCTAAAGATAAACGTCAATATCCCAGAGTTGAAATCTCCTGGCCAGCAACTATTATCACTGCTGATGGTCTTGTGAGCTGTAGAACCGAAAATCTAAGCCCGGAAGGTACGCTCATACGCTGTTCTGAATCGCCTGGGTCACTTGATAGTTTCCGCCTTGTCTTTAAGCCCGCTGAACGTCAACTCATTCTCGCCACTGCAGAAAAGGTATGGTCCAAGAGTTTTGACAATAACAACGGCACATCTCATGCAATGGGTGTCCGTTTCACCTTCATCCCCGACCATGACTACCAGCTAATCAAAGGGACAGTTTCACAGCACACCTGAAGTGATAAGAGTCGGACCAGGCTTTCGTGCAGGCGCAAGGCATAAGGCTCAGGGCGCAAGGCCGCTGAATGCTTGGCCGACCACCGACCTGCACTCCAACGGGACATGATCTGTGAGAATTCGATCAGAACAATGCATTTCAGTTTTAGCCATAGTCGCATTGGCATTCCTGGCCTCCTGCACTCGGAATGTAAAGGAAACTCAATTAACTACTGAAAACGCGAAATTCAATCTTCTCATTGCAGGTGATTCAAGCGACTTTAAAGACGGGATTCGCGATAGAATAATTGCCAGGTATAGAAATAATGGGAATATCGATGTGGTTAATATAGATAAACTAGAAAATATCAAACCTGAAGATTATGACGTTATTCTCATCATGGACACCTGTATTGGTTGCGAGGATTTTAACTGGTCTATGAAGAGTTTTCTGGACAGATTGGAGGATTATGACAATGTAGTATTACTTATGACAACTGGCTATTCGCACTACGAATACAGTTATGGAGGGGTAGATGCAATAACTGCAGCTTCAAGAATTGCAGATGAAGAGGAGATATTTACAAGGCTTTCTGAGGAAATAGATAGAATAATAGGGGACGCCCTTTAACCCTCAGAGGTTGAGGTTGGCTGGTTTTGCCGCCAATGGTCGATGGCGTTGGCGTAATAGGATAGAACGGGAAGCGATTCGCGATCAGCCCTGAGAAGCCCATCTGATTCAACAACCAAACGTCTTAACTTCAGCATGTTCAAAGCAGTGGTGAGGGTATGCTCACCGGATCTCTTTGAGAGATAAACGCGCGCGCCTTTCGATTGTAATTCCTCAATCAGACGATGCACATATGCTTTCACATCAAATTCACTCAACCACTCTTCGGGGTCTTCAAGAAAAACAGTAGCCACCAAAGACACCGGAAGAACTGGGACAATCTCCTCGATAGAAGCCATCAAACCTTTGCACAGTTTCTCAACTTCCGAAAATCTGCTCTTACGGTCTAACCTGCTAAAACTAA